>CAUHLX010000060.1 GCA_959606705.1 uncultured Bacillota bacterium
ACACCGAGCTGTGCGGCTCCATTCTGATCTCTCCCTTCGAGTTTTCCGGCCAGAAAGTAATCTATCGAGACCAAGCGGGCGACAAGAGAAAACGAACCAAGGTGATGGATCGAGAGACCAATTTCGTAGTGATGATCGGCGGGGCGGTGCCGGAGCAGTGTGAGGAGGTCTTCGAGCGGTTTATATCTGGCCTGGATCAGGGAATCGAGATAGACGGCAATTACATCCCGCTGGAAGTTGTTTCGGCAGATTGGTACGATGACGAGGATGAGGTGCTTCGGGCGAAGTTTGCGGTGTTGGTTAAAGTGAAGTTCAGCGGCGGAGTATTTCGGGACGGTGCTAAGTTCCTGAAAGTGAACGATGTAGTGTCCGCAGCGGAAATGGAGAAATGAGATGGCAGTTAGGAAAGATGAGATGAAGTTTGAGGCGGAGACAACGATGCAGAAAAGTGAGAAGCCGGCGGAGAAGGTGGTGAGACTGTGGGATGTGGAGCAGCTCCGCATCCTGCGGGGAACCCCTGCGGCGATCTTTGTGGGCACGATGGCCCGGATGGGCTGGCGGCCGGGAAAGCAGGTCACCGAGGCGGAGTATGATACGGCAGTGGCCGGCTTCGAGGCCGCCGCTGCAGATGGGGGAGATAGAAAATGAGCGGACTGAGAGATGTGACCATCACCATCACGGACGGATTGATGGGAGCCGGCGGAAACACCGGAGAAGGAGTCCACCTGAAGATCGGAGCTAGCCCGGCAGTATCCGAGGAGCTGATCAAGATCACAGATAGCATGGACGCAAAACGGATCAAGCTGAAGCTGGGGCTGAGCCCGCTGGCCAACGCCGCCATGGACAGCGTGGAGAACGGTGCGGCCCTGCTCTACTGTATGCCGGTGGCTCCGTCTGTGGATGGATCCGTGGGAGAAATCCGCAAGACGGCGGAGGGAAAAGGGACTTTTACCATAACGGGAAAGCCCAATGGAGAGTACCAGATTGTGGTTCGGATCACCGAAGCCGGTGGATTGAATGAAGCGCTGTTTCAATATTCGTTGAACGGCGGATACAGCTATTCTGACGAGCTGACGGTGCCGGTAGCCGGTAGCTACGCGGTGCCGGACACCGGGCTGACCTTTGTGTTTGCGGCGGCCAGCGTGGACGATACAGCCTTTGCCGCTGGGGATATGTTTTCGGCGGCGGCCACCGCTCCGATGCTGAACAATGAGGACATTCTTGCGGCGCTGGACAAGATCCCCAACCTGAAGGAAGAGTTTGAGCTGGTGCATATCGTAGGGCCGAGCGCGGAGGCCACCTGGGCGGCGGTGGCCGAGAAGCAGAAGGAACTGTGGGAAAAGTACAAACGTCCGTTAATGTTTGTGCTGGAAGCCTATAGTCCCAACGAGGGTGAGAATGCCTACGATTATGGGAAGCGGCTGATCCGGTCGCGGCGGGCGGTGGCCAACACAGATCTGCAGGTGGTGGCAGCCATGTCCAGGTACGTGGGTATGGACGGCGTGACCCGGCAGATCAACAACGCCGGCGTGGTCTGCGGTTGGTATGCCCGAACAGAGCGGACCTCCCAGAGCATTGGTGAGACTCGGAGTTTCTCGGCGGCGGATGATAAGATGCTGGAACTGCTGCCGGCGGGCATTGAAGAGGAACTGTCGGAGCTGGATGCGGCGGGGTTCCTGACCTTCCGCGAATACATTGGCCTGGAAGGGAAGTATGTCTCCAACGCCAAGATGCTGTGCCCGGAGGGCTCAGATTACAAGTATGCCGAATACGTTCGGACGAAAAACAAGATCCTCCGATTGGTACGTCGTGAGGCCCTGTTGCAACTGCAGCGGGAGATCGATCCAAGCAACGTGGATGCGGAACTGGATGCCATCGCTAAATTCATTGCCGCACCCTTAGACGAAATGGTGAGCAGAGAGATCAGCTCGTACCGCACGGTGGTCCCGGCAGGACAGGACATTCTGAGCACGGAAAAGATCGAAATGACGCTGCGCTGGGTGCCCAAGGGATATGACAGGGAAATCGAGATTGATCTGGGAATGGAGAACCCGTATAAATAGCCTGATGGCAGAGAGGAGATGGGAACATGAGTATCGTCAACGGAATCAACTATGACTGGGCCTCAATCTCAATTAAGCTTCCGGGTCTGGACATTCAGGCGCAGGGGATCGATTACAGTGATGAACTAGAGAAGGAGCTGTCCTATGGAATGGGCATGAAGCCCAGAGGATACGGGCGAGGCAATTACAAAGCCGAGGGGAAGCTGAGTCTGCTGCTGGACGACTACAATGATTTGGCGGCCTACTGCCGGAAAAAGGGAGTCGGGTTTTACGATCTGGTGATCCCCAAGATTGTGGTGAGCTATGCCCGAGACGGCCTCCCGACCCGGACGGATATCCTGAACAGGGTTACCTTTACGAAAAGAAGCGGGAGCGCCAAGCAGGGGGATAAAGCGTTAACCAAGGAGCTGGACTTTATCATAGTTGGTGACATCGAGGAGGACGGCGTGGCCGCGATCAAGTAGGCCATCTAAAAAGACAGCAGTGCTTTGATGATTATTCTGATTATAGGAGGAAATGAAAATGGATTTGGAGAACAGAGAGCAGTGGCCCCAGCTGGCCGAGGATGAGGAGCGGGCAATGGCCCCCCGGCAGGAAGAAGGGGCACAGCAGGCACCGCGGGGAAAAAAGGCGGAGATCGAGGCGGCGAAGAATAAGTACGGCGATGTCTACGGTCTGGAGATGGAGATCCAGCCCGACGACGAGACCACGGTGGAGATCTGGTATATCTTCCGGGCTCCGAAAACGGCGGATTATGACCGATATGTAAAAGAGGTTTCCCAATCGGTGAGCCGTGCGAGTAAGAATCTAGCGCTGGGAACTGTAATCGAGGAGCACCGCGCTAAACTGGAGGCAGATCTGGAACGTTTTCCGGCGCTGCCCATCGGGATTTCCGATAAGCTGCTGGCTAAGCTGGGCCTGGGGAAGGGCGTAAATTTTATCAAGCTCTGACAGAGGCGGTGGAAACGATTGAGCAGAACGCCATTGAGGCCGGCACGCTGGAGATCTATCGTTACCTTCCGCCCTCGTTGCTGGATCAAGATCCTCGGGAGATGACAATGGAGGACTTTGTCCGGAACTGGGCTAAAGCCAGATACATCCAGAAGCAGGAGGCCATCGCGGTGGCCCAGGGGATTGCTATGGTGTTTGCGGCGGAGGACTAAAAAACGGCCTGTCAAAAGGCCGTCTTTGTCAATCGTGATCGGTACCACCGCCATGCGTTTTGGAAGTCAATTCGCACTCCGCATTTCTGAAGATTGTAATGAGTTTGACCGTCAGGTCCGGAAAGCCACCAGTAATAAGGTGCAAGGAATAAGGCTATCAAAAGGCCAATGAAAAATATGATGGCGATGCCTACAAGAATGAAAAACAACAGCGATATCGCTGTAAACCATAACATGGTGACCACCTCCCTTTGATAAAGTATACCACGCAAGATAGGAGCTGAACAGTATGGGCCTGGAAAATGTTTTAAAACTGTCCCTAATAGTTAATATGATCGACCGGATCACAGGCCCGGCCGCGAAGGTTAACAGCACTGTCGATGAAGCCATCGGGAAGATGGATCAGTGGGATGCAAAGTTCAAGGGAATGACCAAGCAGGGAACTGCGTTGGTAGGGATCGGAGGGGCCATGACAGCGGCAGCGTTGTCTCCTGTGAAGGCTACCAAAGCAACACAGAATGCGCTGGGTGAGCTGGCCAGTTTAGGCGTAAAGGATCTTAAGGCAGTGGAAAGCGCGGCACGAGACTTTTCGGATCAGTGGGCTGGTACTACTAAAGCAAATTTTATATCCGCAGCATATGACATCAAGTCGGGTATTGCATCTTTGAATGATGAGGGCGTGGCTCAAATGACAGAGCTGGCAGCACTGACAGGCAAGGCAACCAAGGCTACCACCGCGACCATGACAGACTTGTTTGCCACCGGTTACAATATCTACAAAGGATACTACTCTGATCTATCTGATTTGGAATTTGGTGAGATGTTCAGCGCCGGAATTGCCCGATCCGTTCAGGCGTTCAAGACAGATGGAAGCAAAATGGCGGAAAGCATTTCTACACTGGGTGCTTCGGCCACTACAGCCAATGTTCCGCTGGAAGAGCAGCTGTCTATTCTTGGTATGCTTCAGGCTACTATGGGCGGATCTGAAGCCGGAACAAAGTACCGAGCTTTCCTCAAATCTGCGGCCAAAGCTGGAGATGAGCTGGGGATCTCTTTCATGGACACCAATAATCAGCTTCTGAGTATGCCTGAAATCTTGGACAAATTACGCGGCAAATATGGTGAGACCATCGACGCAGCGGAAAAGATGGAGTTGACCAAAGCCTTCGGAACGGATGAAGCAGTGAGCCTGATCGACCTGCTCTATACCAAAACAGGCGATCTGAAGAACAACATCTCGGATCTGTCCGGAGCGATGGGGCAGGGTACCGGCCTAGCTGAAGGTATGGCAACCGCCATTAACGAGATGGATCCTCAGCAGGCTATCGTAGTCCGACAACAGATCCAGAATATAAAGGAAGACATCGGCGAAGCGATCCTGCCTATGTTTGGCCAGTTGCTTAGTAAGGTGCAGAGTGTTGTGAGCGCAGTGGCCGGATGGGTGCAGGATCACCAGCAGTTGGCCGGGGCTATCTTTGTTGGCTTGGCCGCCGCCGGGATGCTGACCATGGGGATCGGAGCTGTGATGGTAGTGGTTGGTACCTTTGGAAGAGTTGCGATTGCAACTGCAAAAGGAGTCGGAATGATGAGGGATGGGATCCACTTAGCTAGGGATGCTTTGTCAGGTCTGAAGGCGCACGCAATTCAGGCCGGTACCGCACTCCGATCCATGGGAAGTCGAGGGTTGACTGCCGCCAAGAGCTTGGGAATGGGTATCGTGAATCTGGGCAAGCAGGCTATCACAGCAGCGAGTACCGCGCTTCCTCCGTTGATCGCTTCCGTTTGGAGCTTTACGACGGCATTACTGGCTAACCCGGTGACCTGGATCGTGATCGGCGTGATGGCACTGGTGGCAGCCATTATTCTGCTTTGGCAGCACTGGGATCAAGTTACGGCCGCATTTTCCGCCGGCTGGGCAAAAATACGCGGGGCAGCAGCAGCAGGGCTCCAAGCGATACAAGGAGCTTTTGATTCCATCAAAAGCTGGATCAAAGAGAAAATAGCCTGGTTTGGGACTGCGGGAGAGCGGATCATGACAACATTAACTGGAGGAATCAAGAAGATGGCCATGGCGCCGGTGAACGCAGTCAAGGGAGCTTTCACGAAGATCAGAAAACTTCTCCCGTTCTCCGATGCGAAAGAAGGGCCACTATCTCATCTGACTTTGAATGGCCGTAAGGTCATGGAGACGATCTCAGGCGGAATCGACCAGAGCGCATCAACTCCAGCTGAGGCCGCACAGCGGGCCTTTGGGCAGTTGAGACAGACTACAGAGCAGCGCGTGCCAAAGATCGGGCCGATCGGATTTGGAAATTCAAAAGACCAGAAAGATTCTAAAGGTGGAGCAGAAAAGACGAGCCGCGATGTACATATTGACAAGGTGATTCTGTATGTGAAACCGAAGGACTTGGAAGACCTTCAGCAAATGAAGAAGCTCCTGACTGATCTGAATGATGCGGAAAATAATTATGGCAGTGATACGGATGACACGGAACCGGGGGATGTGACAGCATGATCTACGTAGACGAAGAAGTGGTCAAGGTTGGCGGTGTGGTTTTGCCAGGTGTCTTTAAAGGCTTGGAGATTACTGGTGACGCGATTGTTGATGAAGAAAAGGTAGAGGGCCAAAGCAAATCCAAGAAACAGATTCGAGGATATGAGGATCCAAAAGTAACATTGGAAATGACCTTAGAAGATACACCGACCAAAACAAGGTTCGATCAGCTTGCTGTGATTGACAGTATCTTTCGGACTCCAGGGGGTGGTTGGCCGATGGTGTTCCCAATTGTTTCTAAGCAAACTTCAATCAGGGGGATTCAATACGTTGTATTTAAGACGTTCACATCGAAAGAGGCGAATACTTCAGATCGTCTGACTGTGACCATGAATTTCTTGGCGTTTGACGAAGTGATTGTAAAAGCTATGCTGAATACGACGGGATCTTCTAAGCCAGCCACACAGACAGCTTCCACGAAGCGAGCGGTGACATCAAGCGGAAAAGGACGGGCAGAAAAGCAGAAAAACAAAGCGGCCAAGTCTCCAGCTGTAGATTCACAAGTGATGGCTCAAGCGGCGCTGAAAGCAGTCAGATCATTACCAATAGGAGGCGCGACTTGATGGAAGAAAAGAGCAGTCTGTTCTATCCGGAGCTCAGGATCCATTTGGGAAATTATACATTCCCGGAAGGTGTGAGCCTTGCCGTATACTCAAATGCTGCGACGAGCACAGATTGGGGAACGGTGAAATTTACCAAGGAATGGATGGAGAAGATCCAGTTGAAACGGAGGGACTCCGCAGTAATTGAACTTGGATATGATGGAAACTTCCATACCATTTTCGAGGGGTGGATATCTAAAGCGCCGGGGAGCGCGGGCGGGGCTGGTTCGGAGATTCAGATTCAGGATGATTCACTGCTGCTAGAGGACAGCAAAATCACAGCCACCTTTCGTGATGCGGATCCCCATGATATCCTAGCCTTTTGTCTTCCGAGAGCAGGGATTTCCGACTACCAGCTTTTTGATCGGATATATCCTCCCAAGAAAGTAGTTATTATTACCAAGCGCAATATGAAGCAGGTTCTGGAGGAAATTCGGAAGTTGTGGGGGATTCCAGATTCATATTTTTTTCGCGGTCATGCGCTGTATTTTGGAGCGGTTCCTCCTCAGGAGAAGATGTACAAATTCGAGTATGGGGAGAATATCATCTCCCTCAAACGTGAAGGACAGGTGTGGGTTATGGAGACCGTTTCAGTCCCTTTTATACGGCATACAGATCAGATTATTTTAGATCATCCAGATCTATCCGGGCAGTTCCAAGTACAGAAAGTGGTATTCAGAACAACGGGAGAAGGCTTTATTCGGACACAGATTTATATATAGGAAGGGAAAAAGTATTATGGGAGAGACAAATACGATCCAAAGGATTATTAGTCAAACCATCAGCAGGGTGGTCCCGGAAAAGTATCCGTATATTCAACGTCCGGCTGTTCAGTATGCGCGGATCACCGCGTCGACAGGAAAGTACAATTTGAAAGTACTGGATCAACACGGAGAACCTGATGCGGGTTACCCGGAGATTCCAGAAGTGGAGAGCAAACAGGATTTAGAGGTTGGAGAAAAAGTCGTGATTCTGTGGGTGAATGGAACGGACGTATACATTGCGGGGAAGGCAACACAATGACAGATCAGGATATTAGAGAGCTTTTAGATATTCAGTTGGATGCGGAGTGGCAGCTGACGCCATCAGCGGGGGGAGATTTCCTGACCTTGACCGGATATGATTGCCTGTTGCAGGAGATCCAGGTGGAAGCGCTGACGCAGGAAGGCGATCTATGGTACGATTCGGGATTTGGCTGGTCTATGCTGGACTTTATTCATATGGAGGATTCTGAGTTGACACGACTGGAAATTGAACAACGAATTCGAGAGAAGCTTTCATGGTATCAGGAAGTAGAAACAAGTAGCATTCAGATCCGAATAGATGCGGCAAACGATATTTTACAAGTCAGGATTCGATTTCGTTTTGCAGGAGAAGATTTCAACCAGGAATTGACATTGCTATTGAACAAAGTTACGGCGGAGGTGAGCTTCGATGGATGATCGGATTTTGGATCAGATTCTTCCGGTTCCCACGGAAGAGGAAAAAATGGACGAGCTCTTCCAGGAGCTTCAGCAGGAAGGGTTCGCAATTACCAATACCAGGACGGGCGGTATCTTCTACACGCTGGTCAGAATATTCGTCCGTGTTTTAATCGAGCTGAAGCAATTATCCAGAACCATCCTCCGGAATATGTATGTTACTTCGGCTGAAGGAGCATGGATGGAGTTGAAGGCGGCGGATTTTGGACAGGCTAGAAAGCTCCCCCGCAAGACCAAGGGGTTTGTGACCGTAGGCCGAACCGAGAGCGGTGAGGCGGTCAAGATCCTGAAAGGGAACGTGTTTAAGACCCAGCCAGATATCAACGGCACAGAGCTAAAATATATTGCGCTGCAGGAGACCATACTGCAGAAGGGGGCTCTCAGCGTCGCGATTCCAGTAGAGGCGGAGCAAGCCGGAGCTGTCTACAATATTCCGGAGGGGCAGATCAGCCGGAGCCTGATTCACTTGGAAGGGATCGACTTTATCCGGAACGAAGAGGATTGGATCACGCAGGAGGGCGCAGACATCGAGAACATAGAGAGTTTGCGGGAGCGGACGTTGCGGAGCTGGTCAGAGCTGTCGGCTCTTCCGATCCGGGACAAGTATCAAAATGTGGCGGAGAGCATTCCGGGGGTTTTTCATGTGGAAGTCGATGATCAACATCCACGTGGCCAAGGAAAGGTAGATATCATCGTGACATCCACGGCGGGAGCGGCCACGCAATTGCTATTGGATCAGGTATCTGAAGCAATAGATGAGATTCGAGGGCCCTATGACAATCTACAAATCATGAGTAGTGAAACGGTATATCAGGCGATTGATGTGACCCTGATACTACCCATCGGCGAAATTGGTGTCGGAGTGGATACAGAGGCCAACATGGTGCTGGTAGATCTGGCGAGTATCCGAAAAGGACGGCGGCTCAATCAGCTCACCAGGGCGGAGATCATCTACGAACTGAAGAAGGCGATCCCTGTTTTGACAAATGTTTTGATCACAGAACCAGCTGAGGACGTGCTGCTGGATAAAAGAAAGGTACTGTTGGCTGGAAACATCAGCGTTACGATCACATCTGAGGCAGTTTAAGAAAGGAAAATCTCCATGGAACGGTTTGGCGACTATATGTTTCACCTTCTGCACGGCCCCTTGAAGAAAGCATGGACAGCTGGAAACCAGTTTCGGACCTTACTCCGAGTGCTGGGGAAACATTTTGACGAGGCAAAGCGGGACCTGAATTTGGTTCGTGCAGATACCATGATCATCACTGCTGAAGAAACGGCACTGATGGAACTTGGAAAAGAGCGCGATATGCCCAGGCTGGATGGAGAACCACTGGAAGACTATCGATTGCGGTTGCTGAGCAAGCGGGCTATTGCAGAGCAGGCGGGAACAAACCAGGCCATTCTGCTCACACTGGCTAGGCTGGGGTATGACAGATCTTTTGCAGAGCCATGTTTCATGTATGATCCGGAACGATGGGCAGAAGTAGATGTATATTTAGGCTCCAACCTGGAACCCGGTATTCGCGATGTGGAGTTGATTGCGCGGGAAGTGGACAAGGTTAAGCCAGCCAGCGCGAAGATCAACTACATGACCGAGCAGGTGCGGAAGGTGGCCATCCTGTCCGGTATAACCTCAGTCGGGTTGATGTATCCCATGTGTGGGCTCCAGAGATGCGGCGAGCCGGTTAATCTGTATTAAGGAGAGGGAACAATGCTGACATTAACACAGGAGAACTTAGAGAAACAGGCGCAGACCTTTCTGGCTGCACTGGATCACGGACAATATGACCTTGATGGGGTTACGGTTCCCAATGTGCCGATCTATCGGAAAGAGCGTACTGGCACCACCGTGAGGATTTACCTTATGGTGGATTACACCATTACAGGCCGCATCGATAATGTAAAGCTCTTTGATCAGTCCGGGGATGTGGTGGCCATTCTGCCGGAGGCGTACGATAAGCCGGCGGATCGAGGGCTTTACATAACAGCAAAGTATCAATTCACTGAGCAGGAAGGTGTGGGGGTAGTAAGCAATGGATAAGTACATAAAAACAATCTGGCAAGATGCGGTGGTAGATCAGGATGGGACAGTCATCACTCCCGGCACGCTGATGACCGAGGAACGCATGAACAACATTGAAGACGGCATCGAGACAGTCACCCAAGAGGCCATTCCCGCCATCAAGTCTACAGGCACTGCCGCCGCTCTTCAGATCCAGGATGCTCGGGTGAAAGATGCCCTTTGGCCAGGGTATTCCGTCCGGGTACTGGTACATACGGATACCACCGATGGAGTGACGCTTCAGATCTCCGATCTGGATCCCATTCCGCTTTCGGTTGCTCCTTCAGCCAGGGATATCCTTGCGGTTGTTTATGACGCTGATGATGCGCTTTGGGCGCAAGTGTACGGGAGTGACACGGGGGCGATTCGGGAGCTCCAACAAGAAACTGCCCAAATAGGGGTTAGACTTGGCAGTCTGGAAACAGCCGCTCCCGCTCCCACCGAGGCTGGGACAATTTTGTATTCTACTGGAGAAGGGGTGAGAAGGAACATTCCGTTTTTGATTGGGGAACCGAAGGCGATCAGGAACTTTGCGGTGGAAGCGGTTTCTAAGCTTGGTAGCCTCAAGGTGGGCGACAAGGTCAAGCTTGGGAGCTATCACGGAGTGCCTATTGTATGGAGGATTGCGGACAAGAATCATCCGGGGTACCCGGAAGGGGCTGTGACACTGATTACGGATAAAATCATCACATTAAAATGTTTTGATGCGATCGAATCAGGCAATAGTGACAGCAATCGCAGATTATATGGGAACAATCGGTACATCTATTCTAACATTAGACAATGGCTGAACAGCGATGCGGAGGCGGGGACCTGGTATACCGCACAGCACAGCACGGATGTGGCTCCCACAAACGCCAACGTATGGAGCAATTACAACGAATACGATCAGGAGGAAGGTTTTCTGACGGGATTCTCCACAAACATGCGCGCCGCCCTGCTTTCTACAACGCACACCGTCGGGAAATCAAGCACCGACGGCGGCGGAACTGAAACTTGCGCGGACAAGATTTTTCTTGCTTCCAGTACGGAAGTGGGATTAACGGGTGACGTGACGTGCGGGAGCAAGCTGGCCTTGTTCAGTTCTGACGCGTCCCGCCTGGCCTGCCCTACTGCCGAATGCATAAGCAAGAGCGAATACACAAACAGTGATTTCAACACGGGCGCGGCGTGGTATTGGTGGCTTT
>CAUHLX010000061.1 GCA_959606705.1 uncultured Bacillota bacterium
TCTGCATTGGGATGGCGTCAGCCCCTACGGCCTGCTCTATTCTCGCCGGCCTTCACCGGATGTGCTGGAGTTTTTGGATGCGGTGGCTTTGATCATGAAGCAGCCGCAAGGAAAACTTGCGGACTGATTCAGCCTGCTTCCGCAGCCTTGCTCAGCGAGTCTCTCAGCATCTGATAAAGCTGAATCACATCGAAGGGTTTGGAGAGGAAACCGTTCATTCCGCACTCGGAAGCACGGTCGCGGTCTTCTTGGAAGGTGTTGGCCGTCATCGCTATGATCGGAACGGCGGCGGCATCCGGCCGATCCAGTGCGCGGATTTCCCGCGTCGCCGTCATTCCGTCCTTCCCCGGCATATTGACGTCCATCAAAACCACAGCGTAAAATCCTTCCTCGCTTCTTGCAAACAGCTCCACCGCCTGCTGACCGTCTTTTGCCCGATCTGCCGTCATCCCCCGGGCCTTCAGCAGTTCCACCGCAATTTCCGCGTTTAGATCATTGTCCTCCGCCAGAAGAATACGCAGTCCCTCTAATTGTATTTCCGTATTCCCTACCGGCTCCGATGCGGCGGGCGACTCCTTCTCACAGACCGGAAAGGCAAGAGTAAAGGTAAACTTTGACCCGACACCGGGTCTGCTCTCCACGAGAAGCTCCCCACCCATCAGTTGAACCAGGCTTCTGCTGATCGCGAGTCCCAGACCGGTGCCGGGCGCGCGCAGATTGCTGCCGTTAACCTGCTCAAAAGCGTGGAAAATCCGTGTCAGATCCTCTTTTTTCATTCCAATTCCGGTATCCTCGACGCGGAAGCAAACGACCGATTCTTCAGACGTGTGGCTTTGCTCCTCCGCCAGCAAACGAATGCTCCCACCCCGATCAGTGAACTTGTAGGCATTGGAAAGCAGATTGGTCAGCACCTGCTGAAGGCGCATTTTATCTCCGATATACAAGCCTTCCCGCAAACGGCAGGACGTCTCCAAAGCCACTCCCCGATCATCGGCCTGTACTTCAAACATGCCCGAAATCTCCGATATCAGCTGCTGCAAATCAAAGGGTTTACACTCGATGAGCATCTTCTCGCTTTCAATTTTGGACATATCGAGAATGTCTCCCAGCAGCGAGAGCAGAAATTGAGCGGAGGAATCGATCTTCTCCAAATTCTGTTCCACTTTCGGCGTCGCCTCTCCCGACATTCGGGTCAGGTTGGTCAGACCAATGATCGCGTTCATAGGAGTGCGAATTTCATGGCTCATGCGAGAAAGAAAATCGGATTTGGCCTGACTGGTTTCTTCCGCCTTTTTCAGCTCCGCCCGCATGACTTTGGTTCGCATTCTGTTGTAGCTGAATAAAATGATAATGACGGAAAACAACAGGATCATGCCCACGCTGATGCCGATCACCAGGAGCGGATTGCTGTAAAGTAACGTCCGCAGGGTAACGGAATCCGTCACTTTAGAATTGGTTACCAGAAATGCGTCCACCTGCTCTTCCGGAAGATACTGAATGCACTTATCTATGATAGAAAAAAGCCTGGCATCCGCCGAGGTCGAGATCCCAATCCGCATTTTGCTGATATAACGGCTCAGAATCGCCCGGTTCATACTGCCCTGGTCGGCCTGACCCAAAAGGAGACTGGCCACCGGCGTGTTGATATATGTGGCATCCGCTTCCCCATTTCTCACCGCGTCCAGACATTCCCGCACCGTGGGGTAATACCGGACCGTCAAACCCGGATTATCCTTTTCCACGATCTCGGAGAGCAGATATCCCTCTGTCAGCGCCAGCGTTTCGATTTCATCGAAGCCGTACCGTGTGATCATGGTCGTCGGCGTACTCAAATAATACAGAGTGGACTTGATGTTATTTCTTCCGTCCCAGAGGTAATCGCCGTCCGAATGACATAGGGCGTCCACCTTACCCTGACGCAGAAGCTCCAAGCCTTCCGATTGGGAATGCGCCTCAAAACGAAATTTAATCCCACTGTTCGCACTGATAAATTTAAATACGTCGGCGCTTACGCCCTCAAACGCTCCCGATTTTTCATTTTGATAGGACAACGGGGGAAAATCCGGATCGTAGGATACCACAACAGGCTTTCCTTCCTGAATATACCGCAGTTCTTCTTTGGTAAATACCGGCTTCTGGTTCGGACTTGGCGCAAGATACTTGTTATAGAGATCCGTTTCATAGCTGGGATTGGTTAACAGAATTTGATTCATGGCGCGGTTTAACTCGGCCAGCAGCTCGGGCTCGTCCATTGCGACGGCAAAATAAAGGGGACTGGGTGCAAACTGAGCGACGCTGCGGAAGGAACTGTTTTTCCCCAAATGGGTAATCGCCACGCCGTCCACGGCTTCCTTTTCCAGCGCGGTCAGCAGCTCCTCTGTTTCATCATATTCGATAATCCTCAGAGTAACGCCGTGTTCCCTGCAAAACGCCTTGAAATTCTCACCATCCACGCCGCCGCGGATGATCCCCACCTTCATTCCCTCAAAAGCGGCAAAATCCTCGTAGTCATACCGCTCGTCGTCCATCCGTACATTCAATGTCGTATAGATATTGCACATGGGCAGGGTGACAAACTTCATCGTTTTTTCCCGTTCTTCCGTGCGATAAACGGAGGGGAGAAGATCAATCTCGCCTTTTATAAGCAAATCGAGGGCCTTCGACCAGCTGACAGCGTCGATAAACTCAAACTGAATATCCGTCTGCTTGGCCAGCTCCTGCAAAAACTCAATATTAAAACCAGCATACTCTCCCTGCTGGTTTTTAGACATATAATCCCCATCCTCATAGTAACCGACTTTTACGGTCCTCGCTCCCGTTTCCGCCGCAAGAACCGCCGAGGGCACCCATAACGTGATAAGTAGGAATCCCATCGTTAGAATCAGAAGACGTTTCGGCAGATATCGCATAACAAAACCTCGGTTTCCCTTTTCGGCAGGTACCCGGCCTTCCACAGCCGGGTGCTTTCGTATATACTATTGATTGTATCAATTCTCTAAATATAATGCAACCGGGTAGGACTTGATGATCCGTAAAAATGGGCGGCCGCTGCGGGACGGCCGCCCATTTTTTGTTATCGGAAACATGGCGGCGGGGCTTCCGCCGGCTCAGTATTACCAAATCGTGATACGGTCCCCGGGGGCCACGTACATTCCGTCGCCGGGGCCGATGCCGTAGGTATCGAAAAACTCCTGGAAGTTGGAGAGCACCCGGTTGGTACGCAGGATGTTGGGAGCGTGCAGGTCGGACTGGGCCAGCTCGGCCAGAGTTTCGTAGCTGCCCACCCGCAGCCACTGTTTGGCAAAGCTGCGGAAGAAGGCGTCGTAGTCCGGGTCTTCCATGTTGGAGAGCACCTCCAAGCCGCAGGCGATGCCGCCGATGTCGGAGATGTTCTCACTCAAGGTCTCCTTCCCGTCAACGGGGATGCCGGGGGCGGCCTCGCAGCCGTCATAGAACGCCTCTGCCTTTGCACACAGCTCCTGGAAGTGAGCGTAGTCGCCCTCCGTCCACCAGTTGCGCACGGTGCCGGTGGCGTCGTACTGGGCGCCCCCATCGTCAAACATGTGGGTAATCTCGTGGGCGATGGTGCTGCCGATGGCCCCCAGGTTCGCCTCGAAGGAGGCGTTTTTGTCATAGAAGGGGGCCTGAAGGACGCCCGCAGGGAAGATGAGCGTGTTGGTGTTCCGGCTGGCGGCGGCGTTGACGGTGAAGGCCGCCATGGGGAAACGGCGGGGATTCACCGGCTCATCCAGACCCCGAACGGCTTTCTGCCACTTGTCCGCCTCGGAGGCGGCCACATTCGTAAAGTAGCTGCCGCCCTCGGCAAGGCCCTTGATGTCGGCATTGTTAAAGTCCCACTGGTCGGGGTAGCCGATCATCACCGTGATGGAGTCCAGCTTCCTGACGGCCTCCTGCTTGGTGGTCTCCTCCATCCAGTCCAGACGTCCGATGCGGGTCTTGAATGCGTCGATCATCATCCGTACCATCTTTTCTACCTCGGCCTTGGACTCGGCGGGGAAATAGCGTTCCACGTAGAGCCGGCCCAGTTCCTCGGAGAGGAAGGTCTGCACCGCCTCGTTGGCAGCTTCCTCGGGGGTGCCGCGCTCATAGCCGAAGGTCTCCGCCAGCTCCTGGCTCAGATACCGGCTGAAGCCGGAGACGAGAGCGCTCTTCTGCATAGCTTTGAAGAGATCCAGGTTTTCTTCGGTAAACCACCGGGCGTAGGCTGCGAACTGCTGGTCGTCGAAGACCTGCATGTTAGCGTCAGACTTGAGGCCGATGGCCGCGAACAGCTCCGAGGGCCTGGCCTGGGGCATCAGCTCGTCCAGGGATGCGGGGGTATAGCGGTTTTGCTGGCTTTGGAGGCTGCCCAGCTCCTCCATGCCGGAGGCGTGCTCCGCCAGAGTCTTTTCCATGCGGAGAAGGCCGTCCGCCAGGCGCTCTGCCTCTGACTTGCTCTCTCCTGCCGCCAGAAGCTGGGAGATCAGGCCCGCACGGTACTCCTTGACCATCTCATTGTCTCCGTCGGCGTAGTCCTCGGGGGAGAACATGGGGGTGAGGGTCATGAGCTGCATGACCTTTTTGCCGCTGTCCTGAGTGTCGGTGACCGACACCATGGGAAAGAGACCGTTTCCTAAATTGCCCAGTTCATTCACCGCCAGGGCGATGGCGGCATTCAGTTCGGTAAAGCTTCGGGCCGCGTCCACGGCGTCCAGGTACTTGTGCAAGGGTTTCACGCCCGCTGTGCTGCGCGCTTCCACCGCCAAGACGCTGTTATAGAAGTCCCGGATCTTCTGCTCGGGGCTGCCCATAGGGTAGTCCTCGCCGCTATTTACGATCTCCAGAATCAAGTCGTGGAGCTGCTTGTCCATGTTGGCTGTCACGGTGCTGGAGCCGCCTACGGTAGAGCCGTCCTCAGGAAGCTCCAGGGCGTCCATCCCGCTCTTATTCACCGCAGTGTAGAAGTTATCCTTCAGGTTCGTCCCGAAGGCCTGGAAGAACCGCTGGGCCACGATCTCCGCGTCCTTTCGGGTCACGGGGGCGTTCATTATGTCGTTGCCGCCGCCCTCGTCGGAGGCAGCACTCTTGGTATCGGAAAGCTTGGCGGGGTCGGCCTCCTTGCCCTCCGTCATTTCTGCTTCCGGGCTGGCCATTCCTTCCGAATCGGTGATAGGCGCATCCGTGTCTGCATTTTCAGGGGTCACTTCCAACTCCGAAAGGCCCAGGTCAGCGGCGGCCAGGATGCCGCCGTCGGAGAGATTACGCAGTGCGCTCCAAGCCCATTCGGGCGCACCGGTCAGCTCCACGGGAGGCGGGGCGGTGTTCTTGCCGCTGCCTGTGGGGACGGGCAGGTCGCCGAAGGCCCGGCTGGCAATCACGAACATCCGGAGCCGGGTGGCTTGCTCTGTCTCGGAAAGGCCCCCCAGCACCGCGGAACGGTCAGCTCCGGGGTTGTAGTCGTCCGACGCCCGGAGGAAGTAGTCCGCAAGCTGTCCGGTGGTCATCGGCTCGGAGCCGATATCCGTCAGGGATGGCGAATTACCGGAGGCTCGGCTGGTACAGGCGATAAGTGATAACGCCAGAGCCAGTATCAGCGCCACCGAAGTTAATTTACTAAAAAAATTCGTCTTCATAAATATGTCCTTTCTATTCCGCTGCGCCGCTAAATGGCGCTGGGTACGGAAGAAAGATTAACATATCCTTTGTTAGATTTTCATTAGGAAAAAGGATGACATAAAATTCTTGAAAAAATCAGGCGTATACTTTGGAGCCTTAGTAAGTATTCGGCTGTCTTTGATATTGTCTTTCACACAAAAAAACGATCCCGCCGTTTGAGCGAGATCGTTTTTCAGTGGTGAAGGTGGTGGGAGTCGAACCCACGTCCGAAAGCATATTCACAAGAGCGTCTCCGAGCGCAGCCGATGTTTTAGAGTTTCGCTTCGACCAGCGCCCTTCGGCAGGCTCAGGCCTCGGCTATCCCATGGTTCCCCTGTGCTACTGGGAGCTCACACAGAGTTTTCCCGTATGATTTGACGTCAGTCTGCCGCCTACGGGTGAACGACAGAGGACGACGCGACCGCTAAGCGGTCAGCTGCTTATGCAGCCAGAGCGTAATTGTTGTTTGTATTTTTAGCGTTTATATTTAACGTGCCATTTTTAACGCAGACTTGGCAAACTGCGGCTCGCTTCTCCGGCTTCAACACCCCCGTCGAAACCTTTACACCCCCAAATCATTTTTACTATTATCAGTATACCAGAAGAATGGAATTTTGAAACATTACAAATTGATTAATTTCCGTCCTTTTTTGACTCGGGGATCTCGTCATAAAAACGATAGAGATTTTTGCCGTGATTTTTCCCCCAGTACAACGCTTGATCGGCTTTCTCTAAAAGTGTCTCGAAACAGCTGCCGTCCTGGGGCGCCAGCGCGATCCCGATGGTCGCGGAAATCCGGCAGCCGAACTCCTCACGTTCCTTTAAACCGATCAAGTAGCGGAGAATTTCTTCCGCGAGGGAACGAATCACCGTTCGCTCCGTGTTTTTCTTAAAAAATAGCAGAAATTCGTCACCGCCGATTCTCCCGGTGACCCCGGCCTCCGCTTCGCCCATCCGACGCAGTTTTCCCGCAATCTCTCGAAGAACCCGATCTCCGAACAAGTGGCCGAATCCGTCGTTGATTTCCTTGAAATTATCGATATCCAGCATCAGCAGCGCCCTCTGACACTCGCCGCAAAGCGCCGGTCCCGCCAAAAGACATTCGTTCACCTTATTTTCCGTACAGACCCGATTTCTCAATCCGGTGAGAGAATCGATCTGCAAATAATCCGGAACGGACACATGCATGTGCCGAAAGGACACCCGAGCCCCTTCCTCCCAGCAAACCGCGGTAAAGCGAAGCTGCTCCAGCGGACTCCCGGCTTGTCCCGACCAGCTTTCAAAGCGCAGCTCTCCGCAGACCAGCACACAGCCCTCCGACAAGGACTGCCCCGAACAATCGATCTGCTTTTTCTTCAACGGAGCTTCACTTAAAAGGTACGGCGCGGCCTGCCGGAGCTCCGTCAGGCTGCCGAAGATCTCCCCTTCTCCGCTTCCGATCCAATTTACCGGAGCCGTCTTGGAAAAACAGTCGAACAGCTCTTCTTCGGAAGCAGTGCCCGCGCAGCAATCTTCCCAAAACTTCAGCGTGAACTTCGTTGCTTCCGCAATGCTCAAACCCATCCGCTCCACTTCCCTCCCCACGCCCGAAGTAAAAATACCCCTTGCGTAATTGTGGAGTTATTATATCACAGCTCGTTTTGTTCATCAACAGTTATAGCTCTTTATGAAGCGATAAGTTTCTGTATAAAAATAGCTATTACTATTATAATAATCAAGATAATTAAGTGAAAGGAGCCCCTGATGAGCGTCGACTATAAGTTGATCGGCAACCGAATCCGTGAACGCCGAAAATCGCAGAAGAAAACACAGGAGATGCTGGCGGAAGCGCTCTCGGTATCCGTGGGATATGTGAGTCAAATCGAGCGCGGCGTAACGAAAGTCAGCTTGGATACTCTCTCCAATATCTGTTCGTTCCTTTCCTGTGATCTTTCACAGCTGCTGTCCGCCGCCAATCCGGAGCAGCAGGTTTACTTGTATGCCGAACTGGAAGAGGCTTTCAAAAAATTAAACGACCAGCAGAAAAAATTCCTGCTGGCTTTCATCGAGCTGTTGTCCACCCACTCCTGAATCAGTAGCGTCCGGCCTGCTTCATCTCTTTTTCAATCCTGCGTTTGGCATCCTTTTTCGCGATGTCCTCCCGCTTATCGTACAGCTTTTTCCCGCGGGCTACCGCGATTTCCATCTTCGCCAATCCCCTCTCGTTCAGATAGAGATTCAACGGAACAATGGTCAAGCCTTTTTGAGTGGTGTAACCGATGAGCTTGCGGATCTCCGCCTTGTGCAGCAGCAGCTTTCTCGGCCGCAGCGGCTCCACGTTATAACGGTTTCCCTGTTCATAAGGACTGATGTGCATGCTGTAGATGATCAGCTCCCCGTTTTCCACCTTGGCGTAGCTGTCCTTCAAATTGACCTTTCCTTTGCGGATCGATTTGATCTCCGTTCCGGTCAGCACGATTCCCACATCATACACTTCCTCGATGAAAAAGTCGTGCCGGGCCTTTTTATTGTTGGCAACTACCTTTTTATGCTTCATTTTCCTACCCTCCCGATCTCATCGAAGGGAAACAGGCGCAGATCCGCCCGCCCCAGGATATCGGAGATTTTCACCTGACCCACGCTGGGGTCCCGGCTGTCGATGCTGTCGGGGCGATTGTCTCCCATGACGAACACGCAGTCCTCCTTCACGGTAATCTCCTCCATTTCGCCCTGGGTCACCCCACCGTAAATGTAATCCTCGTGAAGTGCCTCCCCATTCCGATAGACCACGCCGTCCCGAATGGCCAGTCTGTCTCCCGGAACGCCGATCACTCGTTTAATCAGCTCCCTGGCCTCTCCCGATTCGGTGTGCACGTTCGCTTTGAACACCACGATATCCCCATGGCTGGGGGTCCCTGAAAAATAGGGCACCCGATTAATGATCAAATAACTGTACGGCTCAATGGTAGGGTACATGGAATACCCCTTGACCAGCGTAGGCTTGATCAGTGATGTGATGGCAAAAGCGATCACCAAAGCCAGTACAATTGTCTTTGCAAATTCAAAAATAGTCTTCTTCATCCTGCCGTTTTCCCCTTTTTTCTCCGTTTCCCCGTTATCCCTTGGCTCCGAAGGGCGATCCCCCGATCACCTTTCGGCTGTTAATGCAGCGTCCCGATCTCATTGAACGGATACAGACGGAACACCGCCTTGCCCACGATGCGGTCGATGGGCACCAGTCCCACCTGAGCGTAACGGCTGTCCACGCTGTTCTGCCGATTGTCGCCCATCACGAAAATCTCTCCCTCGGGAACGGTCACCTCGTTGAGGTCCGCCTGCCTGGTGAACGGTTCCAGCGTATAGGGCTCATCCAGGGCTTTTCCGTTGCGGTAAACGATGCCGTCATCCCCGATGACGATTCGATCTCCGGGGGTTCCGATCACCCGCTTAATCAGCAGCTTCTCCTTGTGATTTTCCGTTTCCAGATCACTGTGGAAGACGATGATGTCTCCGGACTTAGGCTCTCCGAACAGATACGCCTGTTTGCTCAAAAAGATATAATCGTTCTCATTCAAAGTCGGCTGCATGGAATGCTCTTTCACGATGGTTGGTTTAATGAATTGAATAATCACAATGCCAATCACCAACGCAATCAGAATATCCTTGATCCATGCTTTAGTATTTTCAATCAATTCAAATGCTGCAGCTCATATACATCTAATTCTATCATTTCATAGATGCTTTAATTCAAACAGTCTCCGGAAAATCATCTAACCGAACAAACCGCTTCTGACCTGCTCCAAAAATGGAGGCAGCGGCGCTAAAATTTCTTTTCCTTTCAACTCTTCCAGCGGCGCGATGGCGTCCGCAAAATACAGACGGTAGGCATGGAGAAACTGGGTGGTCAGCCCAAACCGCTCCCGTATACTCCGATTTGTTTTGGCGCTGCCGTATTTTTCGTCGCCGATCACCGGAAAACCGGCTTCCGCCAAATGCGCTCGAATCTGGTGAGTCCTTCCGGTCACCAGCTCCACTTCCACAAGAGTATAGCCTTTTATCGTCTTCAACGGCCTGGCTATGGTTTCCATTCGCTTTCCGGTCTCCGCGTCCGCCGCCAGCACCTTTACCTTGTTGTGTTCACAATCCTTGACCATTCGTCCGGACAGCTCGAGAGGCTGTTTCATTTCGCCGGCCGTCACGGTGAGATAGTATTTCTTCACAAAGCCCTTTTCCCGGATCATCTTAGCCAAGGCCTGCAGCGATGCCGCATCTTTGCCAAAGATCACCAGACCGGTGGTGTTTCGATCCAGCCGGTTGACCGGAGAAGGAACGAAGGTCCGTTCCAGCCGGGGATTGTAAGCCCCCGTTTCAATCAAGTAGCTCAGGACCTGATTGGCCAGGGTATTTTTCTTTTCCCGGCTGTCCCCATGTGTCAAAAGCCCGAAAGGCTTTTCCACAACGATCACGTGATCGTCCTCATAAGCGATACGAAACTGCTTTTTGGCTCGCTCGTTTTCCTTTGACCGGGTATAGCGCGCCAGCTCGTCCTCCCCGATATACAGGTTCAGCACATCGCCCAGCGCCAGCATAGTCTCCGGATTTGCCCGTTTGCCATTGACCTTCAAATCCTTGCGAATCAGCTTATAAAGATAGCTCAGGGCCGCGCCCTTTAAATATTTCTTCAGGAATCGGTCCAGCCTCTGATCCTTTTCATTTTCGGTAATCTCTATTCGTATCATGGTAGAACCCATATCCTTTTCTGAAATAAACCTTGATCATTATATCCTATTTTCATCGGCAAAGCAAAGGCTAAGCGCTCAAAAGCCCTCTATTCTTCTGAAAGTGTAATGGAACTGTAATAGTTTTCACACACTTTTCACACGGAATCCGTTTGTGATTTCCGTCGTTTTATGTTACATTAAATAAGAATATAGCCTTTGTTGGGAGAAAGCGATACCATGGAGAAATTAAAAAACTTTTTATATGATAAAAACGACGTTTTGATTGCCGTGCTCATTATTGTGGTGGCCTTTTTTGTCATCAGCGGACGGGTGGAAGCCATCATGGCTTACCCCGAAGTCATGGCCAAGCAGGCGGAGAAACAGGCGCAGGAGGAGGAAATCGTGCCGCCCACCGTGGACCCCGGTGCCAATGAAGTGGACCCCGATGCCGTCACCGACGGTGCCGTAGACAGCGGAGACGATTCGCAGGGAAAGGCTTCGAATCCGTCCGATGATTCCGGTCAATCCGGCAAGAATGACACCACGCCGGCCGCCTCGATCTACATTCCCACCGGTTCCACCTGGGACAGCGTAGCCAACAGCTTGATCAGTGGCGGAATGATCACCGACAAAGCCGCCTTCATGAGCGCGGTCCATCAGTCCGGCCGGGAAAACAAGCTCCAATTGGGCAATTTCATCATTCCGGCGGGTTCCACCCC
>CAUHLX010000062.1 GCA_959606705.1 uncultured Bacillota bacterium
ATAACGTCTTCGGCTTTTCTGGGATTATGACCTAAATTGGCCGAAAAGAAAGGGCCAATTTCGACCGATTATTAAAATTTATCTTAAAAAGTCGAGCAGAACGCAAAATAGCCGTAATATGGGCTATTTTGCTAACATATTTGACTTATATTTACATTTTATTCGACCTAAATTTCGAGTTTCTTTGTAAAAAGTCGAAAAAGTGTGGTAGAAAGGTCCGAGGCCCGCCGCCGAAGTGCCGACAGGCGAACAACCTCAAAAGAGATTCACGGTTGTTCCCTTGTCACGGACTGTTGAAAATGGTAAAATAGTGGGGATTGTTGGTTTTTAACCGTCAACCATAGGAAAAGACAATAATAAAGATACAGGGGATGAGAATAATGACGATAATAGGAATCGATTTAGGAACGACAAACAGCCTGGCGGCTTATTACGACGATGATGGGGCCCACATCATACCCAATCGTCTGGGAGATCATCTGACGCCGTCCATCGTCAGCATGGATGAGGACGGGCAGGTTTTCGTGGGGAAGATCGCGCTGGAACGGCAGATTACCCATCCGGAGCGGACCATTGCCACATTTAAGAGGAGCATGGGGTCACAGAAAAAATTCCAGATCGGGGACCGGGAATTTTTGCCGGAGGAGCTGTCCTCCTTCATCATCCGTTCATTGAAAGAGGATGCCGAGGCTTATCTGGGTGAGACCATAGAAGAGGCGGTCATCAGCGTACCGGCCTATTTCAACGACGTGCAGAGGAAAGCGACCAAGCACGCCGGAGAGCTGGCCGGGATCAAGGTGGAGCGCCTGATCAACGAGCCTACGGCCGCAGCGATTTCCTACGGCTTAGAGGAGCGGCAGGAGCACACGAAGTTTCTGGTGTTCGACTTGGGAGGAGGAACCTTCGACGTCTCGATTTTGGAACTGTATCAGAATATCATGGAGGTGCGCGGGGTCGCGGGGGACAATTACCTGGGCGGCGAGGATTTCACGGATGTTTTGATGATGATGTTCCTTAAGCACTTCGAACTGGAAGTGGAAGCCATGACCGAGAAGGAGCTGGCGTCGCTGAGAAAGCAGGCGGAGGCGGCGAAAAAGAGCTTTGGAAAGGAACACACGGTGGAGCTGAAGTGCCGGGTGAGTGAGGAAGAGCGCTCCATGAAAATTTCCATGGACGCCTACGAAAAAGCTTGCGAACTGCTGCTGGCTCGTCTGCGGCGGCCCATCGAACGGGCGTTATCCGACGCGGCGATCAAGGTCAAGGATATCGATACCATCGTGCTGGTGGGGGGAGCCACAAAGCTGCCCTTTATTCGGAAATTCGTAGGAAAGCTGTTTGGAAAACTGCCTTCCGCTCATATCAATCCCGACGAGGTGGTGGCCCTGGGCGCGTCACTTCAGGCGGCGATGAAACAGCGTTTTGCGGAAGTAAAGGAAATCGTTCTCACCGACGTTTGTCCTTACACGCTGGGAACCAATATTTCCGTGGAAAAGCCCGGAGGATATTATGAATCCGGCCACTTCCTGCCCATCATCGAGCGCAACACGGTCATTCCGGTGAGCCGGACGGATCGACTGTACACGCTTCACGACAATCAGACCATGATCCGGGTAGAGGTGCTGCAGGGAGAAAGCCGTTTTGCCAAGGACAACATTCTCCTGGGTGAGCTGAACATCCCGGTGCCCATGGCGGCAAAGGGAGAACAGGCGGTCGATCTTCGTTACACCTACGACATCAACGGGCTTCTGGAGGTAGAGGTCACGGTGGTCTCCACCGGGGCGCAGAAGCGTCTGGTGATCGAGAAGAATCCGGGGTATCTGTCGGAGGAAGAGGTGGAACAGAGACTGGAGGATTTGGCCGCCATTAAGATCCATCCCAGAGATCAGGAGGAGAATCGCCTGCTCATGGCCAGAGGGGAGCGGCTTTACGAAGAGAATATCGGCGAGGTGCGGATGTACGTAGCTTCGTGTTTGGAACAGTTTGAAGAGGCGCTGGACCGTCAGGACCCCATCGGTGTCCGGGAGGCGGCAAAGGTTTTAAAGGAACAGTTGGATAATATCGAAGAAGATTGGCTCTAAAGGAGGGTGTACCACATGACAGATTGGGAAGTGCTGGGGATCGAACCCACAGACGACAAAGAAGCGATCAAAGCCGCGTATTATCAGATGCTGCCCCAGCATCATCCGGAAGAGGACCCGGAGGGCTTTGCCCGGCTGAGGCAGGCATTTGAGACTCTGATGAAGGAAGAGCCGAAGGAGCGGGGAGAGGATGAGGTGGACGATACCCCCACCGGGATCTGGGCACAGAAGGTGAGAGCCAATTACGAAGATTTCGCCAAACGAATCGTTCCTTCCTCGTGGGAAGAACTGCTCAAGGACGATGTGTGCTTTGGGCTGGACACGGCGGACGAGGCGAATGAAAAGCTTCTGGTGTATTTGATGGACCACTATTACCTTCCCCACGAATGTCTTCAGGTTTTGGAGGCTCATTTTAACTGGGAGGAGAAGAAAAAGGAGCTTTACAACAAGTTTCCGGGAGACTTTATCGATTACGTTCTGGCGAACGCCAAGTACGAGGACAATTTCCGTTACCCGCTGTTTGGAAATCCGGAGCCGGGCAAGGACTACGACGCTTTTATGGCCGGATATTTCCGCACTCAAAATCAGATTGAGGCCGGAAAGATCGAAGAGGCGGGACAGACGCTGGAGGACATCAAGAAGTTGGGAATCCGCCATCCGGATTTCCTGATTCTACAGGTGCGCTACGCGCTGATCGTGGAGGACTACGACAACGCGAAGCCGCTGGTGGACGAGCTGCTGGAGTGGCGGCCCGACGATACGGCCAGCTGGTACTCCGCATCCCGTTATTACATGGCCATCGACGACGTGGAAACGGCTATGGTATATTACAAGAAGCTGCTGGAGGCCAATGCGGAACACGTGGGGGCGCTGGTGGGCATGGGCGATTCCTGCCGGCTGCTGGATCTGATGGAGGCCCGGAGGGAAGCGCGGGAAGCCCTTGCCGCGGAAGGCAATCCGCCTGCCGAGGACGAGGAGGTGGAGCCTCAGCGGGGGCCCGGACGAGAGTCCTTGGAGAATGCTCTTACATACTACAAGCGGGCGTACGATATTCTGCCCTATGACAACTATATCAACAACTGCATTTACAGCGTCAATATGAATCTGTCGGATTATTATAAACAGGATTGTGAAGACTATCCCGAGGACGACGCGCGGCGGATCAAGGCGGCGCGCACCTTTGAAGAGACTTACCAATTTGAAGAGGCCGGAGAACTGGCGGAACAGGTTTCGGCCGCCGGTCAGGACACGTTTGAATACGCCAACCTCATGGGAGATATCTGCCGGGGCCGTGACGAGCACCAAGAGTCCTTCGACTGGTATCAAAAGGCCCTGGCAAAAGCCGAGGGTCAAGAAGACCAGGCCAAGGTCTACGCCGACATGGGTCTGCAGCTGCTGGATATGGAGCGTTATGAGGAAGCGCTGGACATTTATGAGAAGGGTTTGACGGTCAAGCCGGATTACACGAAGCTGATGTATCGGAAGGCGGCGGCGCTCAACAAGCTGGGCCGGTTCGGAGAAGCGCTGGAAATCTGCGATCAGGAGCTGGAAATCGATCCCCTGCCCAACACCTGGCATTACAAGGCGGAAGCGCTCTACGGAATGGGAGAGTACGGCCGGGCGCTGGATGCCTGTGAGCAGGCGATTTCCATCGTCCCCTACATCGATACCTTCCTGATCGAGATCAAGATCTATTATGGAGCGGACCAGTTCGAGCAGGTGCTGAACATCATTCAGCGTATGGAGGAACGGGAGCTGATGAACAGCGAGGTCATGCTGTTCAAGCTGCGGGCCTTGAGAATGATGGACCGTTACGACGAGGCGCGGGACGCGGCGCTGGAAATCATGGAGCACGATCCGGACAACGCGGAGGTTTACTATCAGCTGGCCTTTGTGGAATGGGATCAGGGTCAACTGGACCAAGCTCTGATTCAGGCCAACAAGTCTCTGGAAATGGACCCCTCCCTCACCTATAAACGATATTTTATCGCTGACGTCTACAAACGGATGGATCAGGACGAAAAGGCGCTGGAGATCTATCTGGACATGCTGGAAAAGGATCCTCAGGACGACTTTGCCTGCAGCAAGGCGGCGGAGGTCCACAGCCATCACGAGGAGTACGAGAAAGCAGAGGAATACTATCGCAGGGCGCTGGAAATCAATCCCGATATCGAGGACGGACACAGCGACCTGGCCTACACCTATGAAAGCATGGGACAGTACCAGAAAGCGCTGACGGAGATCAACCTGCAGCTGGAAAAGGTACAAGCAGACCGTTATTACGTGCAGAAGGGCGTGATCTATCTGGATCTGGATCGGGAGGAGGACGCACTGAAGGCCTTCAACGACGCTTTGGTGGTCAATCCTCAGAGCAGCGTGGCCTTCAACATGATCGGCTACGTTCATAAGAACAATACCCGGTTCAGGGAAGCGATTCCTTTCTTTGAAAAGGGAATCGAAGGGGACGATCCTTATCCCGCCCTGTATTTTAACTTAGGCAACTGTCTGCAGAGGACCGGCCGTTACCAGGAAGCCATCGACTGTCTGACCGCGGCCATCGAGAAGTTCCCCAACGAAGCGAATTTCTATTCGGACCGGGCGGATGTCTACAAGGACATCCACGAGTATGAGAAGATGATGGAGGACAGCGAGGCTTACGAGAAGATCACCGGGGACCACATGTATCTCATGCTGCAGAACGGAGACGCCTGCCGGTACTTGGAACGGTATCAGGATTCCATCAGCTGGTATGAAAAGGGCTTGGCTTTGGACAAAAAGGATGCTCGTCCTTATAAAGGAATTGCCAGAGTCTATCTGTACGGATTGAAAAATTACAAGAAAGCGATTTCCTATTTGGAAAAAGCGGCGAAATGCAGTGCCAAGGACCCGGCGATTCCCAGCATGATCGCGGAGGCCTTCCGGGAGCTGGGAAAAGAAAGGAAGGCCAGGAAATACGGTGAAGAAGCGCTGAGCCTCTATCAGGCCGAACTCAAGGAGGAACCGGAAAGCGCGCAGCTGCTGGAGTGCATCGGAGATGTTTACCTGGAAATGGGCGAAATCGAAAAGGCCAAGGAATATTTGACCAAGGCGCTGGACCGGGCGCCCTGGTGCCGCCAGTGCTCCTCCGACCGATGCCACGAGGCGCTGTACGATTTGGGCAAGCTTTACGAGAAGCTGGGAGACATGGAAAAGGCTCTGGATTACTACAAGCAGGCCCTGGACGCTTACCCTGAGGAACGGTATCAGGAAGCGGTGGAACGCCTGGAAAAAGAATAAGGAAAACCGGAAGATCGGGAAACAGAAGGGGGCGGGACCGCAGAATCATGGGTCCCGCTCCTTTTTGCACGGGAAAAAAGGAAGCGCCTCGAAGAATCTTTCACAAGTCTTCGAGGCGCTATTGAAAAATGGTTTGAGAAGCAATTTCCGGTTGACCCCGGCGATCCCGCCGGGGACTAGTCCACGTCGCCGAATTGAATCCGCGGATTTTTATCCAGAGCCAGTTCAATCACCCTTGCCGCATCCTCGGCTTCAAACATCAGCCGTCTGGACATCGCGCCCTTCATAAAATGAAGCATGATCAGGGAGGGGTTTTTCCCCACCTCTCGATGAAGGGTGACGATCTGATCAAAGGGCCATTCCTCACGGTACCGGTATATCCGGGCGTCGTAGACGATGGTGATGCCGTTCTCGTCCACCAATGTCTCCTTGTGAAACAAGGTGGAAGCGAGGAGCATGATCCCGGCTGCGATGCCGTACCAGGCCCGGGTATAAGCCCCCAGGGCCAGCAGTGCGGCTCCCAGAATGGCCAGTAGAAAAATGGTGCCTTTGGTTCTTTTTCGATCGTTGAGGACTTTTATCTCACTCATTTCGTTTACGCTTTCTTCTGCTTTTTCGGGTTCATGCTGTCATCCCTGTATTTTACGCCGAAGCCCAGATAGGAGATGATGATCGCATAAAGGGGATTGATCAGATTCATGAAGGCAAAGGGCAGGAACGCGAAGTTGCTCACGCCCAGGGTAGCGGACTGATACGCTCCGCAGCCGTTCCAGGGAACCAGCGGGGACCACAGGGTGCCGCCGTCTTCCAAGGTGCGGGAGAGGAAGCTGCGTTTCAGGCCTTTTTCATCATATGCCTTAGCAAACATTCTTCCGGGGATCAAGATCGCCAGATACTGATCAGTGAGGATGAAGTCGCAGATGATGCCGGTAACGATGGTGGCCAGCACCAGGCTCCCCACGGATTTGCACCGCTTGACGATGCCGCCCAGCAGCACTTCGATAAATCCGCATTTCTCCAGGATGCCGCCGAAGGCCAGCGCGAACATGATCAAGGAGATGGTCCACATCATGGAATCCAGACCGCCTCTGTTCAGCAAAGTGTCGGCGATGGGATTCCCGGTATCGGCGCTGTAGCCGGTGTGGAAAGCAAACAGCACATCGGAAACGGATGCCTTCTGGAAGATCATCGCGCACACTCCGCCTGCGGCAGCCGCCAGAAGCAGGGAAGGAATCGCGGGAATCTTCTTAATGGCGCCGATGATGACGAAGAGAATGGGAATCAGCACCAGCGGGTTGAGGTTGAACAGCTCGGCGATGGAATCCTGGATTCCTTTGGCGATGGTAGCATCGTAGCCTTCGGTTCCGATGGTAAAACCGATGACGCCGTAGATACCCAGCGCAATGATAAAGCTGGGCAGAGTGGTGGTCATCATGGAGCGCACGTGTTCGTACAGCGGCGTCTCCGCGGCTGCCGCGGCTACGTTGGTGCTGTCGGACAGCGGAGACCATTTGTCTCCCATGTAGGCGCCGGAAATGACCATGCCGGCGGCCAGAGCCGGGTTGATGCCCAGGCCGTAGGCGATGCCCATGAGCGCTACGCCCACGGTGCCGGACGCGGTCCAGGAGCTTCCGGTGGAGATGCCCACGATGGCACAGAGGATACAGCCGACGACCAGGAAGGCCGAGGGGGCAATCATGGACAGCCCATAGTAGACCATGGCTGGCATGGTTCCCGCCAGCACCCAGGAGCCGATCAGCATGCCCACTACCATTACGATGAGCAGTGCTTCCGTGGCGCGTCCGATGCTGTCCAAAATACCGCTGATGATGGCCTGCCAGTCATAACCACAGCGAACAGCCATTAAAGCAGCTACCACACAGGATAAAACGATTGGAATATGAGGGTCCATCCCCCATTTGATGGTGCCGATGATGATGATGATCATCATGAACACCGCGGGAACCAGTGCTTCCCATAATTTCGGTTTTCTGATTTCTTTCATGTCTTCTTCTCCGTTCCTTTCTTAGATGATCGTTCATTATTGCGGCTCCGGCTTGCGGGCCGAAGCTTTTATACCAGCGCGGAAACCGCGCGTGATACCGAATTGTATCTCAAAAGTGATGCGAATCTCAATCCGAAATCAGTTCGGGGGCGGTTTCTTTCACCACCTC
Organism: uncultured Bacillota bacterium; assembly: GCA_959606705.1. GTDB lineage: Bacteria > Bacillota > Clostridia > Peptostreptococcales > Anaerovoracaceae > CAUHLX01. The sequence continues at coordinate 7,529 of CAUHLX010000062.1, forward strand.
TTTCATCTCCCGCAGCGCCGCTTCGGTCTGCGTGAGTGCGAAAACGATATCCTCTTCCGTCATCGCCGTGGAAGTGCAGAACATGCCTCTGGGGGCATCGAACACGCCGCGCAGCAGAAGCGCCAGATAAAGAAGGCGATTCAGCTCCTCATGGGAGCCGGCTACATCTCGGTAACTGCGGATCGGCAGATTTGAGAAGATGATGTTGTACAGGGAACCGGTTCCGCTGACCTGGATCTCCAGGCCCACTCGTTTGAAGCAGTCCCGCAGTCCTTCGGCCAACAGAGTGCCCAGATGGTTCACGTAGTTCACCTGTTCCGGCCCGTAGGCTTGCAGTGTGGCGAGCCCCGCTGCCATGGCCACCGCGTTTCCGTTAAAGGTTCCCGAGTGGTACATTTGTTTTTCCCGGGGGTCGTAGAGCTTCATGATGTCCGCCCGTCCGCCAAAAGCTCCGATGGCGGTTCCCCCGCCGATGATTTTGCCCAAGGTGGTGAGGTCCGGGGTGATGCCGTACAGCTCCTGGGCGCCGCCGATGGCAAGTCTGCCGGTCACCACTTCATCGAAGATCAGCAGTATCCCGTATTCCAAGGTCATTTCCCGCAGAAGCTTCAGATACTGCGGATCGGGGAGAATCTGACCCGCGGAACCCATCACAGGCTCGATGATGAAGCAGGCGACCTCCTGATAATTTTCTTCTATGACCTTGCGGGTCCGCTCCAAATCGTTGAAAGGGGTCACGATGACGTCTTTCAGCGCGTTTGCGGATACCCCCCGGCTTTCGGGAATGACGTTGATGCGGTCCAGAGAACCGGCTTTTTTCAAATTGGGGTCTACGCTGGCCTCAAAGACGTCCGTGGTTCCGTGATAGCCGCCCTCGGTCTTGATGATTTTGGGCTTTCCCGTAAAAGCGCGGGCAATCCTCAAAGCGTGCATGTTGGCTTCCGTTCCCGAATTGGTAAAGCGGATCAGGTCGATGCCGGGAAATCGTTCCACCAGCAGAGCGGCCAGCTTGGTCTGTAAAGCAAAGGGCGCCGCGTAGGCGCTGCCATGCTCCATCTGGCTGGCGACCGCCACCACCGTGGGAACATGTCCATGTCCGTGGATCAGCGAGGTATAGTTGTTTTGAAAGTCCAGAAGACGATTGCCGTCCACATCGTAAAGATAGGCCCCTTCCCCCTTTTGAATAAAATGAGGATAGGGTTCGAACCAGGCAGCGGTTCTGGTATCGCCGCCGGGCAGGTATTTGCAGGCTTCTTCGTAAAGTGCGGCGGAACGCTGTCTGGTTTGGCGATAGCGTTCCATCAGTTCCTGTGTGTATTGTTGCAGTCGAGTTGTCATCCGTGGCCTCCCGCAGTCAATTTTTTGAACCGCCGCCCCGAAGGGCGGCGAAGCTGGTGTGATGAATTGCCGAAATACGGTGCTGCGATTCATTGCTGCTTCTATGATGTAATAAAGCAACAACCATGCCAAAATCCAGATCAGTGGACAAACGTTGAAATAGATGGGTTTTGCGGGAGCTGATCAGAACCTGAAAGAAAGCAATTTGAATCGGAATCGATTCATAATAACGGGAGTTGAGTTGGTAACGATTCAGATTGCGCCAGAAAGACAGAATCGAATCAAAGTCCGTATTTTTTCTTCTTCCGCATGAACTGAGCCTGCGTCATATGGAGGGCTTCCGCGGCGCGCCGAGTGGTTCGATACCGCTGTAGATAGGATTGAAGAATCTGTTTTTCCTTCTGTTCCAGATATTCCTGAAGGTTCAGCTCCTCCGCCAGTTCCAAGGTCTCTCCGGCCGTACCTTTCGGGGAATGCGAGGGTTCGCTCTGATCCTTGTTCATTTCCCGCAGAACGGTCATCCCCGAGATCAGCGTGTCCTCACTGTTGATGAGCAGCCGCTGAATCACATTTTCCAACTCTCGGATGTTTCCGGGCCAGTCGTACTCCAGAAAATATTGGAGACCGTCGTCGCTGATCCGCTTGTCCAGCCCGTAGCGTTCGTTATACTTTCGAATGAAATGTTCGGCCATCGGTACGATATCCGCCCGCCGTTCTCTGAGCGGAGGGATGGTGATGGGGAGCACGGAAAGACGATAATAGAGGTCTTCGCGGAAACTTCCCTGGGAGGTCATTTTTTTCAAGTCCCGGTTGGAAGCGGCAATGATGCGCACATCGGCGCGAATGGGCATTTCCCCGCCGATTCGGTAAAATTCCTTATCCTGCAGGACCCGCAGAAGCTTGGCCTGCATCTCCAGGGGCAGGTCGCCCACTTCATCCAGGAAGAGAATGCCTTTGTGCGCCTGCTCAAAATAACCGATCTTTCCATTGGCGCTGGCGCCGGTAAAGGCCCCTTTTTCATAGCCGAAAAATTCGGATTCCATGAGACCGGAAGGAATGGCCGCGCAGTTGACCCGCACGCAGCGCTCCATTTTTCGTCCGCCGCAGCGATGGATCAGATCGGTGATCTTCTCTTTTCCCACGCCGGTCTCTCCTCGAAGGAGAACGGAACAGTCGTATTTGGCAGCTTTGATAATTTCCTTAGTCAGCGCCTGCATCTCGGGACTGTTGGCAATGAAGTCCATGGTTTCAAATTCCTCGGGGCAGGCGAAGGGGTCCATGGTGACGCCGGGGATGGGATTGGAAGAATGGCGGCATTCCGCTTCATAGAGAATTCGGCTGATGCCCTGGGCGGTGGGATGGATTTCCTCCAGCAATTCAAACATAAAATGATCGTAATTTTCGGCGTAGCCGTCGGCACAGTAGAGATCCAGTTCCTTGCCCATGCCCTCCGTCAGAAACAAGGCGATGTTGTAGTTGTTGATCAAACTGGAGAAGAACACGGTTCCCCGTTCCCGGGCCACCATCACATTGACCGCTTCGGCGCCGGCGATATCGGCGCAGTTGGTGCTCATGTCAAAGCCGTCGGGATGACGGGAAAGGAGGGCTTCGGCGCATTCGAGAGGATTGGACAGATTCATGGAATAGATGGTGTCGAAAACCTGCCGAAGATAGTGTTCCAGATCGACACTGTTAAAAGCTTGACGGTCATATAGACTCTTGTGAAACAAAACGGAAATCGAGCCATGAGGCCCTACGGACTTTCGAACACTGTAACCATATAATAAGGTAGTGATCGGATTGCTCCCGATCACCAGGATTTCCCGTTTTCCTTCCGCCAGATGGTTGACATGGTAGATGGAGGAGGATTCCTCAAAGCCAATCATCAGAAGGTCCAGAGAAACGTTTTTAGGACGTTTGATCACGGAACAATTATTGAACAGAATTGCGTATCCATCCACCTTGATGTGTCCCAGGACCAGATCGATGGAGTGAATTTTTTCCAGGTAGAGAGGGATCATGGCGGTGGAGATCAGCACCAGCACGGGATCGCCCACCTTTACGTTTTTATTTTTCACATAACGCTCTCCGATTTTTTCCACGACCCCGGCCAAAAGACCGCCGGTATTGGTAAAAGGATTGTGCAGTTTTCCACGAGCGTTTACAATGGAGAAAAACTGCTC
>CAUHLX010000063.1 GCA_959606705.1 uncultured Bacillota bacterium
TGTATAATAAATAAGTTTATAGTCAACCGGATGAAGACGAATGGAGAGAGCAAAACGGGGGTGAGAAAAGTGGATCGAAAGGTGGCGGCGCAGTTCATGGACCGCCTGGTTCGCACAGCGGCGTTCATGGACGTGGCACTGGATCAGTTCTACAAAAAATACAACGTCTCGCGGGTTCAATTTCTAGCGTTGTTTTATATGCTGGAAGAGGGCGACGAAGGCGTTCCGCTGTCCAGGTTAGGAGAAAAGATGTCCGTCTCCAAGGCCAACATCACCACGCTGGTGGACCGCATGGAGGCGGGAGGGTTAGCCAAACGGGTTCCTGACGATACGGACCGGCGCATCATTCGGGTCACGGCGTCCGTGGAAGGAAAGAGCTTGCTGGAAAAGATTCTGCCGGATCGTGAGAACTTCCTGCGGGGAATTCTGGAGGGCTTCAGTGATCATGAGCTGGTGAGAGCCAACGAATTACTGGAACAGATTCGCATGGGGATTCAAACTCAATTGAAAAATTATGTTTAAGAAAGGGGATAGATCGATATGGAATTGCGGAGCAATGACGGGACCAGGCGTTTCCCGGTGAAACAGGTGGCGGCCGCGCTGATCGTGGCGGCGCTGATCGTGGCCCTTTGCATGGTGTTTTCGGCTGCGAAGAGCTCGGGAACGGGTAGTGATGAACTGATCATTCAGGGAAATTTGAAATCCACGGAGACCGATTTAAACTCCAAGCTGGCGGGGACCATCAAGGAGACGCGAGTGGAGGAAGGGGATACCGTAAAAGCGGGCGATGTTCTGATCGTCATGGACAGCGAGACGCTGTTGGCGAAGAAGCAGCAGGCGCAGGCGGCCCTTGCCGAGGCGCAGGGGCAGGTCGCGGCGGCTCAGGCCGTACAGGCGGCGGCCCAGGCTCAGTACGATAAGGCGCTGAACGGAGCACGCAGCGAGGAGGTGGCTCAGGCGAAGACCCAGCTGGATCTGGCGGAAAGCACCTTTAATCGAGTGAAGCCGCTGTATGAGCAGGGCGCGGTGCCGGCGACCACTTATGATCAGGCGAAGGCGCAGTATGACGCGGCCAAGGAAACTTACAACATGGCGGCTTCCGGAGCCAGAAGCGAGGACAAAGCGGCGGCCAAAGCTCAGGTCGCCCAGGCGGCTTCCACGGTGGAGACGGCCAAGGGCGCGGTGGTACAGGCGCAGGGCGCCATCGACGAGGTGGACAGCTACCTGGTGGATTCGGAGATCAAGGCGCCTTGTGACGGGGTGGTCACGGCGATGAATGTGAATCCGGGCGAGCTGGTTTCCACGGGGATGCCGCTGGCGACGGTTTCCAGCAGCGAAAAGCCCTGGGTCGAAGTGAACGTTCCGGAAACGGAGCTGAGCAATGTCAAGGTGGGCGGAGAGGTCAAGGTGACCTTTGCCGCTTATCCGGATCAGGAGTTTAAGGGAACGATCACCAAAGCAGCACAGAAGCCGGACTTCGCCACGAAGCGGGCGACCAACAACAACGGAGAGTTCGATGTGCTGTCCTATGGTGTGAAGGTGGAGATCAGCGGCGTGGATCAGGAGCTGTATCCGGGAATGACAGTGATGGTGGACTTTGGAAAGAAAGCCGGGAAGTAGCCATGAAAGGGAAATGGGATTCTTTCTTTGAGGGAATGTACCGGCTGAAAGCCAGGCATTCGAAGCTGATCGTGGGGCTTTTGATCTATCTGATCGTCCCGCTGGCCACCGGGCTGATTCTAGGCTACGAAATGTCGGGCAACCGAATCGGAGACATTCCCACGGTGATTATGGATCACGATCAGTCGGAGTTTTCCCGGACTCTCATCGACTACATCGCTGAAAACGATATTTTTGATGTGACCACCTATGCCTCCTCCGAGGAGCAGGTGGAAGAAATGATGAACGCGGGCATCGCCAACATGGGAGTGATCATCCCCGAGGGGCTTTCCAAGAACATGAGGGAAGGGAATGCTCCCAAGATCATGGTGGTTTACGATGGCTCGATGATGACGGTGGCCAGTTCTGCGAAAGCGGCCATGTCGGAAATCCTGCTGACGGTGAAATCCGCTTATATGATGAATGTTTTGGAGGGCAAACAGGATGTGGTAGCCTCACAGGCGCTGAATCAGGTTCAGCCCATTGACGCCACCTACCGTACGCTGTACAATCCGGTGAAGAACTATCGGAATTTCTTTCTCCCCGGCATGCTGATCGCGTTGATTCAAGTGGGGATCGCGGTGATCGGACTGGAGCGGGCTCAGGAGGACCGGCATTGCGGAGCGGCGGAGAGCCTCTGCAAGGTGGCCAGCTGCGGCTTGCTGGGAGCCGGTGGGATTTTCATCTGCCTGGCGGTGCAGTATCTGTTTTTCGGGTTGCCGTTCAAAGGAAGCGTTGTGGGCTTCCTGATTTTGACGGTGCTGTTTTCTCTCTGTCAGACCGCCTTCGGATTTTTCATGGGGACCTTGATTCCGGATCGGACCTTTGGTTCCCAGGTGACCTGCGTGCTGATCCTGCCGGCCAGCATTCTGGGAGGCTATACCTTCCCGATTATGGCAATGCCTGAGTTTTTCCGGTATCTCAGCAAGCTGATTCCGTTGACTTATTATGGAGATATGGTACGCAGCTTGTGCTTGAAGCCGCTGACCTTCTCCTATCTGATCCCGGGGATCGGCTATCTGCTGACTTTCCTGGCGGTGGAACTGGTCCTGATTCTGGGGCTGAAGCTGGTTTTGAATCCGCGCCGCTTCCGGTCCGGGGCGGCGTTGAGTACGGCAGCGGCAGAGCGGACGCCTTCGGGTGTGGAAACGGCAGGTGAGAAGGGATGACGATGACCAAGGAAAGAGCCGCTTTGCTGGTTCGAATGAAAAATATACTGGTGGTAACTCTGATTCCCATCCTCTTTACTCTGCTGTTCGGAGCCGTGTATTCTCACGTATACGTGGAAGAAATCCCCATGGCGGTATTGGATTTGGACAATTCCGCCACCTCCCGAACCGTGGTGGACAGCTTCGACGAAAGTACGGGCTTCGAGGTAACGATGAGGGTTTCCAGCCAGGAGGAAATGGACGAAGCGCTGCTGGCGGGGACGGTAAAAGCCGGCCTGATTCTGCCGGAGCGGTTCGGACAGGACGTGGTGGCTAAAAAGTCACCCGGTGCGCTGGTGCTCATCGACGGGACCAACATCGTCATCGGGAACAACGTGTATTCCTATGCCAGCACCATATTGACCACCTTGAACATCGGGGTTCAGATGGGCATGCTGGAAGCGGGAGAAATGGTCCCCTTTGTGGCGGAACAGAACATGACCACGTTATCCTTCGTGGACCGGATGCTTTACGATCCTCAGCTGGGATATTTCCTCTTTGTCTTTGCGGGCATTTTGGGGATCTTCGTTCAGCAGACCTTCATGAGCGTGATTTCGCCGGGATTCATCGAGGAACGGAACCGTCAGGCGGAGCGAGGCTGGCGACAGGAGAAACGATTGTCCGGCGGTTCGCAGGTCCGGAAGGATGTGGTATTCTATGGGGTGCTGTGTGTGGCGGGAATGCTGGCCTGTTTGATTCTGGCTCATTATTTCTTCGGCTACCCTCTGCGTGGAAGCCTGGTGCTCACTTTACTGCTGGTGGTGCTGCTGCTGGCGGATCTCACCGGCATCACCCTGTTTATCACCACCTTTTTTGACGACGTATCGCACTGTGTACAGTTTCTGATGTTTCTGTCCATTCCCACGCTGCTGACTTCCGGCTACGTCTGGCCGGAATTTATGATGGCGCCGCACTTTGCGCCTTTTGTGAAAGCCATCTGGCCGCTGTACTATTTTGTCAACCCCATGAGGGAGCTTCATATGAGAGGCGGCGGCTTGGAAGAGATCGCTCCGTATCTGATCGGGGCGGCGATTTACGCCGTCGTGTGGATGCTTCTGGGCGTTTGGGCCTTCCGCAGAAAGGTGAAAACGGTCATTGCCATCGGAAGAGAGGCGGAGGCATCCGTTTAGAGGATGGCAAAGGTAAATCCGGGAAGACTGCTTAAACCAGCCAATACAATCATCCGTGCTGCTTTTTTGAGGAAAGGACAGCACGGATTTTTCATGTGCGGAAAAATCGGCCAATTCTTTGCCCCCCTTTGAGCCGAATCGATTTTCCGTCGAATTAGCTGTGATTCGGCGACTTTCGCCGTTGCGGTTACTTTAACGGCCAGAGGTGACGGAGGCGCCAGGAGTCCTTGACAGGCGGGTGGGCATCCGATAGACTTTTGGTAGGAAACGGGAGAAAGGACGTAAGAGGAAAATGAGAAAAAGGTACAAGAAAATGAGGGAATCGCTGGGTTCTAAAGTAATTTCGGCGGCGCTTTCGGCGGCGCTGGTGATCACCGCTCCGGTCCTGGGAATGGGACAGGCTTTTGCGGCAGATGCGGTGAACGTATCCATCAACGGAAGTCAGGTGCGATACGATCAGGAATCGGGAGAGCCCTTTGTGGATCAGGCCAGCCGGACGCAGGTTCCCTTTCGCCAGACGATGGAGAGCTTCGGCTGCTCCGTAAGCTGGGAGGCGGATTCCCAGACCGCGGTGGCGGCGAAGGATGGGGTGGAGGTTCGCGTTCCCATCGGAGCCAGCTATATTATCAGAAACGGTGAGCAGGTGATGAACGACACGGCGGCGTTGATCAAGGAGGGGCGGACCTATCTTCCTATCCGCGCGGTCCTGGAGAGCTTCGGGGCCAAGGTGGGCTGGGACGAGGCAAATGGAACCGTGCTGGTTTACACGGATCAGTCCACGGGCCGGACCATCTCCGTTCACTTTATCGACGGGGGACAGGGCGACAGCATTTTGATCGACGACGGCGATTTTGAAATTCTCATCGATGGCAGCACTCGTGCGGCGGCCCCGGCGGTGGTGGAATACTTGAGGCCTTACGTTCAGGGAAATCTGGAGGTCATGATCGCTACGCATGAACACGAGGATCACATCGGCGGCCTGCCCTCGGTGCTGGACGCTTTTGTGGTAGACCGAGTGGTCGATAACGGCAGGACTGCCGACACTAAAATTTATCAGAAATATGTGGAGAAGGTGGAGGCGGAGGCTGCTGCGGGCTGTGTTCATCAGAACGCTTCGGAGGTCACCGCGCCGATTGCGCTGCCCAGCGGCGCAAAGCTGGAATTGCTGGAGCTGAGCGGAACCTATGGGGATCCCAATAACAACAGTGTGGTCAGTGTACTGGAATACGGCTCGCAGAAGGTGCTGTTTACCGGGGATATGGAGAGTGGCCGGGAAACGGAGAATCTCAGCCGATTCCCTCAAGCCAACGTTTTGAAAGCGGGACATCACGGGTCCAAAACATCCTCCGGCACGGAGTTCCTTTCCGTGGTGCGGCCGGAAACGGTCATCGTCTCGGCAGGGGAGAACAACACCTACGGACATCCTCACGCGCAGGCCATGGAACGCTTTCTCAATGCCGGCGCCAAGGTGTACGGGACCTTTCGCTCCGGAAGCATCATATTGACCACGGATGGGACTTCTTATCGGCTGAATACCGACCGTCAGCTGACTATGGAGGACGTGGGCGCCAAGACGCCGGCTGCGTATTGACGAGCGTGGACAGAGGGAACTCGAAAAGGTCGAATCAGACCGGCTCGCATCCGGTACTGAAATTTGTTTTGGATCGGATCGGATCATATAGAACCGATAAGTTAAAAAACTTGGCGATAAGGACTAGACAAATCAGCTTTTATCCCTTATAATAATAAAAGTCTGATGTGACTCGCTGGTCAAGTGGTCAAGACGTCGCCCTCTCACGGCGGAATCAGGGGTTCGATTCCCCTGCGGGTTACCAATGGAAAAAAGCCTCAAGTTTGTTGATATTTCAACGCTTGAGGCTTTTACTTTACACTTTTTCAGGGCGATGGATTTCGAAGAATTGGTAATTTTCATTTCCTTTGCGGATCATTTTTTCAGACCCGGGAGATCAGTTGGCTGGAGTTGGCGGAGGAATATGTGTCAAATTGATTGGCACAGATGGGGTTCCCTGTGAAAGCGTTTGACGACGGCGCCGGATCCCGGCGAACTTCGGACTTATGTCTTCCGGTGTCCGATTTGGTTCGAAATCGTTTCCGAGACCGAAAGGGGATGGGAAGCAAAAGAAAACAATCGCGGCCTCCATCGGGTTTGATCGAGACTGCGATTGTTTTCTTTTGAGAAGAGGTCAATTCCTTGAACGTTACCGTTGTACGCGGCCGGAACCATCTCCTGACATCAGGGTTTTCACTTCCGAAACGGAAACCCGATTGTAATCGCCTTCTACGGTGTGCTTCAGACAGGAAGCGGCCACCGCGAATTCCAGGCTGTTCGCAGGGGACATTCCGGTGGAGAACCCAAAGATCAGACCGGCGCCGAAGCTGTCCCCGCCGCCTACGCGGTCCACGATATGCACCGGATATTTTTTTGAGAAATAATATTCGCTGCCGTCGTAGAGCATGGCGGACCAATTGTTATCGCTGGCCGAAATGCTCTCGCGGAGCGTGATCGCCACATAGCGAAAGCCAAACCGTTCCGCTAACTTGCGAGCCACCTGCTGGTAGCCCTCTTGGTTCAGTTTCCCGCCCGTAATATCGGCGCCCTCCGCTTTGATTCCAAAGACCTTTTCCGCGTCCTCTTCATTTGCGATGCACACATCCACGTATTCCATGAGCTCCCCCATGGTTTTGGCAGCCTGTTCGCCGGTCCAGAGTTTCTTGCGGAAATTCAGATCACAGCTGATGGTCAGGCCTTTGGCTTTCGCTGCCCTACAGGCGCTTTTACAGATCGCCGCCACATTGGAACCCAGAGCGGGAGTGATGCCCGTAAAGTGGAACCACTTTGCTCCGGTAAAAATTGTGTTCCAGTCAAAATCCTCTTCCGAGGCTTCGCTAATGGCAGAATGCGCGCGGTCATAGATTACCTTGGACGGACGCTGAGAAGCACCTTTCTCCAGAAAATAGATTCCGACACGGTCGCCGCCGCGGGTGATCGAGGAGGTATCCACTCCGAAATAGCGAAGGCTGTTGACCGCGCCCTGCCCGAGATCGTTCGCAGGCAATTTGGTGACAAAGGCGGCATCCAGTCCGAAATTTGCCAGTGATACGGCGACATTGGCCTCTCCGCCGCCGAACGTCGCCTCAAGCATGTTATTCTGGAAAAAACGGGAATAACCTTCCGGGGCCAGACGCAGCATCACTTCTCCAAAGGTGATATACTGAGACATGTTTTAACTTCCTTTCTTATGTGTTCCTTTTATGCTTGTATTCTTAGTTGAAGGTTTCTTTCCGCATGAGATGAATCGCAAATCCGCCAAGGGAAGCCTTCAAATAGATGGCTTTCAAAGCACCGCGCTCATCTCTTTTTTCCGTGTCCGAATCGAATTCCACCCCTTGAGCGCGAAGGTAAGCGCAGGCACGCTCCACGGAGCTGACCGTGATGGCGAGGTGACCGTTGGCGCCCAGATAAGGCTGCTTCATCACTTCCACGAATCCTTTGAGCATGTACGATGAGCTTCCTTCCTTAATCGACCGATGGAACAGGGCACCAAAACGGTCGGCCAGGGTCCGGGGACAATCGGATTCACCGGGATTGATTCCCACGTGATCCAGACTGAAACCGAAAGCGGCCTCCACGGCGTTGTGGCAAAGCGCGGAAATTCCGTTCCAGTCGTTCTGCGCGATAAGGTCGGCGTTTACCATAAAGGTTCCGCCGCAGGCGAACACCCGAGGGTGAGAAAGATATTGCGATACATTTTGAAGATTGACTCCGCCGGTGGGAATAAATCGGATGTCTTGATAGGGCCCGCAGAGCGCTTTGATTCCCTCCAGACCTCCGTGCTGCTGTGCCGGAAAGAACTTCACTACCTTTAAGCCCAGACGCATGGCTGTTTCCAATTCTCCGGGAGTCACGCAGCCGGGAATGACGGGAACCTTTCGCTTTTGACAATAGGAAACCACCTCGGTGTTGAGGGCGGGAGCTACCACGAAAAGCGCTCCGGCGTTCACCGCGCGTTCAGCCTGTTCCACTGACAAAACCGTACCGGCGCCCACGGCCATTTCGGGATAAGCCTCACGAATCCGCTTAATGACCAGATCGGCTCCGGCGGCGCGGAAGGTGACCTCGGCCACCGGGATTCCCCCATCGATCAGCGCCTTCGCCAAAGGGAGTGCTTTGTCGGTATCCTCCAGCTTGATCACCGGGATGATGCCGATTTGATGAATATGCTCCAATACTTGATTCATATGTACCTCCTGTCGCTTCTTGCTTATTTTCTGCCGAAACGCTTAGCCCAGCAACGTTCGGGTAAACCGCCGGATCCGGGTGAGACCCCGTTCGATGTTTTCCTCGCTGGTTGCGTAGGAGAGACGAACGAAGCCTTCCCCATCCGGACCAAAGGCGGTGCCGGGAATCAGGACGACCTGCTGACTCCGCAGCAGAGAGGCGGCAAACTGGTCCGAACTCAGGCCGGTAGCTGATATGTTGGGAAACGCGTAGAACGCACCCTTGGGCATGATGCAGGAAAGGCCGGAGATCGAGTTGATCCCGTTGATCAGCAGCTTTCTGCGGCGATCAAAGGTGTCACGGACCTTGAGAATTTCCTCATCGGAACCGTTTAACGCAGCCATGGCTCCGTACTGGGCGGAGGAATTGACACAAGCTGAAATATCTTCATGCAGCTTGGTCATTTCTCCGATGATTTCGGAAGGGCCGGCCGCGTAGCCCACGCGCCAGCCGGTCATGGCATAGGTTTTGGAAAAACTGTTGACGATAATGGTACGCTCCTTCATGCCCGGCAAGGCGGCGATGCTTCGATGGGTGAGGCCTCCGTAAAGGAACTTCTGATAGACCTCGTCCGAGATCACATAGAGATCAAACTCCTTGGCAATGGCAGCGATCTGTTCCAAAACGGGGAGCTCTGTCACCGCGCCGGTGGGATTGGCCGGAGTGTTTAAAAGAATGGCCTTTGTATGCTCGTTGATCGCGTTGCGCAAGGCCTCCGGATGATAGACGAATTCGTCCGCTTCGGTGACTTTCACCAGATGGGGAACGCCTCCGGCCAGCTTGACCTGTTCCGGATAGTTGCTCCAATAGGGTTCCGCGATGATCACCTCGTCGCCGGGGTCCAGTAAAACCTGCATGATGATCATCAAAGCCTCCATCCCGCCGGCGGTAACGATGACTTCCGTATCCGGATCAATATGGCAGTCGTTTTTCCGGAGATCCTCGGAGATTTTTTCACGCAGCTCGAGAAGTCCCGCATTAGGGGTATATTTCGTCTGCCCCCGTTGATTGCATAGGCAGGCGGCTTCCACAATGCGGGGAGCCGCGGTAAAATCCGGCTCACCCACGGAAAAGCTGATGACATCCTCCATGCCGTAGGCCATGTTGAACATCTTTCGGATTCCGGAAGGGGAAATGCGCTGAGTGCGCTGTGAGAGTGATTTCATAAGCGATTCGCCTCCTGTTTGACGATGTGTAATATTTATTTCGGATAATAGATGGTTCACAATGTAAAATGATATTTCACAATTTGATTATAATGAGCGACTCCCGGTTTGTAAAGGGTTCTTTCAAAAGAATATTAAGGAAATGCAAAAATTCCAACTTGTATATATTTACAGACAATTTTTAATTGACAATCTCAAACGCAGCGATTAAGATGAAAGCAAGGATAATAAATGAAACATATATTTCACAATGTAAAACAACAGAACTTTAAGGAGGGATAATATGTTAAAGAAGTACTCGGAGCACTTTGCGATGTTTCTGTTGATCGCGGCGGTGCTGGGACTCGTATGCGGCTTTTTAATCGGTGATACTCTGTCGTTTATCAAACCATTAGGGACGTTGTTTACCAGACTATTAATGATGTTGGTACCCGGCCTGGTCTTTTTTTCGATCGCTTCGTCGTTTGCAAACATTGGTGACGTCTCCAGACTGAGCAAATGGGCAGGCCGCGTGATCGGCTTTTTTATCGTGACCACGGCTATAGGAACGGTGATCGGGATCGCCATGGGTTTGATTTTCAAGCCGGGAGTCGGCTTGACGCTGCCCAACGCGGAGTATGAGGTGACCAAGATCTCAGCGGATATGTTTCTGGATTGGATTCCCAACAATGCCTTTGAAGCGCTGGCGCAAGGCAATATTATTCAAATCGTATTTCTGGCGATCTTCGTGGGCTGTGCGGTGATTCTCATGAAGAATGAGTCGCGGAAGGGGAAAATCAGCGAATTCCTGAATTGCGGCCAAGAACTATTTTTGACGATTGTGAAGGGGGTCATGTACTATGCGCCCATAGGCGTGTTCGCGCTGATGTGTACCTCCGTAGCGGATTTGAAGGGCTCGCTGCTGAAGGAAATGACAAATTTTCTGGGCGCGGTTACGCTGGGCTTTGTGCTTCATATCGCCATCTGCTATTTTCTCATCTTTTTCCTGATGACCAAGCTGAATCCGTTCCGTTTCACCAGAAAAGCAGCACCGGCTCTGATTACGGCGCTGTCCACCTGCAGCAGCGCGGGAACGCTGCCGTTTACGTTGAAATGCACCAAGGACTGCGGAGTGGATGATGAACTGGCAGATTTTGGCGTTCCTCTGGGCGTGACCTTCAACATGGACTCGATGGCCGTAGAAATTCCTTTGTATATCATGCTGGGGATGTACGCGGTGGGGATGTCTCCCAACATCGGCGATCTGGTGCTGTTTGCGGTGATGGGAATTGCGTTTTCCGTTGGCTGTGCCGGGGTTCCCGGCGGCGGACTGGCCATCGCGGTGATTCTGGTCAACGCATTCGGTCTTCCGGTAGAAGTGGTTGGCTGGATTGCAGCAGTGTTCGTTTATCTGGATGTGACCGGAACCGCTATGAATATTTGGGGCGACGCGGTTTGCTCCACCATTGTTGCCAGCCGAGTGGGTCTGCTGGATCGTGAAAAATTCAACTCATAAGAAGTGGGAAAGAACGACAATAAAAAACATCCCGGGCCTCGCGCTTTGGGATGTTTTGCTTTTAATTTTAAAGAGAGTGTTTTTGAGGC
>CAUHLX010000064.1 GCA_959606705.1 uncultured Bacillota bacterium
ATCTCCGCCTCGGCGGAGGACCGATCCACGGTCCCCGCCTCGCTGTCAAATTTCACCTTCGTCATGTCAGGCACTTCCTTTATCAGGACAAATACGTTCATTTTTTATTTCCTCCTAGTTATTCCTTTTGAATCAGGCGCGGTCCACCCCGCCGATGGATTCTCTTCTGCCCTTAGGCATCACATATGAGAAGATGATGATGGAAAGAATGGATACCACCGCACCGCTGTACACCGGATCTCCTCCGGGGCCCATATAACCGACTACGTACATACCGATACAAGTAGCGGCTCCCAAGATGATTCCTGCCGTAATCCCTGCCGTAGAAGCCTTCTTCCACCACAGCGTCGCCGCCATGGGGAACAGGAAGGAGGAACCGCACAGAGAGAAGATGAAGTACAGTACGGAGGACAGGGTTTCTACCTTCAAAGAAGCGTAGACTACGATGACACCCAGTACGCAGATTCCGATGGGCAGGATCTTCTGCAGCGTCTTATCGGAAATATCGGGCTTGAGGGACTTGCCCACGTCGTAGATCAAATGAGTGGATCCTACCAGAAGCATGGCGCTGATGGTGGACATGATGGCCGCCAGCAAGGCCGCGATGCCAAGACCCCTGAGAACAGGCGGATAGTAATTCATGATGAACGCCGGGAAGGCAGCCTCCGTGGTTCCGTACATTTCCACGATGTTGGGCATTTTCGCCATGGCTCCCGCGCCGATGAACAGCAGTCCCGCGCCAAAGACCAGATACAGGACACCCGCGATGACAAAGGATTTTTTCGCCGTGTGATCGGATTCCGCCGCCAGACCTCTCTGGGGAACGGTAGGATCTCCGGGGATTCCCATGAACATCAGGATCGCGGAGCTGCAGATATATACCAGAGGCACGCCCTCAAACGGATTGACCAGCGAGGTGCCGGACGCCGCCACCGCTTCTTCCAGAGGCGCCAAGCCGCCGGAGGTGGTGATGGCCAGAATGGGTCCCAGGACGATGATCACCACGATCATGATCACGAACTGCACCACATCGGTCCAAACTACGGAGTACAAGCCTCCCAGGGCGGTGTAGGCGACCGCGATGATGGCGGTGACCATAACGGCTGCGAACATGCTGATTTCAATGTGCATGTCATGACTGATGTATGTAATCAAACGACCCATGCCCGTAACACAGATGGTAACGGAACCCATGCAGTAGATGGGGACCAGCAGGCTGACGAAAAACCGAGGAACTCTTCCGAATTCACCGGCGATCAGCTCCGCCATGGTGCGTTTATTGGTTCTGCGAACCGCTTTGGTATAAAAAAGTCCGAATACGATGCAGCCCACGGCGCACCCCACGAAATTCCACATGATTCCGGCGCCGTACTGATAAACGGAGCCCACGATTCCCATGGTCATTCCGGCACCCGTCAGAGCGGCAACCAGAGTTCCTACCAGGGAGAATACTTTAAACCGATTTCCGGCTACCAGGAAGTCGTCTACCGACTTGATCTTCGTTCTGGCGAAAACCCCCACCCCGAACATCCCGATCATATAAATCGCAATGATGATTAAATCTACAACAGACATCTCTTTGATCTCCTTTCACTTGACAGATCTAAAGCCCTCGTTATTGTGTTCTCATTGTCTTGATCTTCCAACTGTCACAGCGCCTCCGCACTTGACCACCTCCCTCAACCGCTATAGGTATGACCACAATGAAATTGGTCCGACCAATAAGTTGTTTTTATTTTATCACCATCAAATGCAAAGTGCAATTGTATTTTCAAAATAAAAAAAGTTTTCTAATAATTCAGTGTCCTACCGAAGATGATACGGCAATTGATCCTGAAATAGAAAAAATCAACAAAAAAAAGAACGGACTGCAAAATAACTTTTGCAGCCAATTCTCTTCCCTCGATTTGTCTTTCGATAAAATTCCCTTAAATAAGCCTCCGCGGGTCGTTCTTTACTCTTTGACCGGCTCCTCGTCCGGGATCTCTTTTTTTCGGATTCTCCACCACAGACCTTTTAAATCAAGCTCCATGACGAACAAGCTGCAAATCAACAGCACCGCCCCGAAATAAGCCCGGGGCAGCAGTACCTCTCCGGCGAACACAAAAGCTACGATCCCGGAAAACACCGGCTCCAGAGTGAAGATGACTCCCACGTGAGAAGCGCTGGTGTACTGCTGAGCGATCACCTGAATGATGAACGCCAAACCGGTGCAGAAGATGGCCAGCACCAGGACCGCCCCCCAGATTTTGGGTGTCCGAGGCAGTTGGGGCTGTTCCAGAAAACAGGATAAAATCAAATTGAACAACCCGGTAAAGCCCAACTGCAGCACGGACAATTGAAAGGGGTTGACCTCCGGTTTGGATACCGCGCTTTCCGTAATCAGCAAATCCACGGCGTAAAATACCGCGCACATCAGACTGAACACGTCGCCCAGGGCGGGCTTCAGCTGCTCGTTGAGCGTGAGCAGCGCGATCCCCGCCAGGCACATTACCACGGCGACCGCCAGCTTCCGCTCCGGCTTTTGCTTTTTAAACAGAAATGCAAAGATCGGCGTAAACACCACGGTCAGCGCGCAGAGGAATCCGGAATTGGAAATACTGGTATACATGACGCCGAAATTGGCTCCCAGATAGACCAGCGTCAGGACAACTCCCATGATCACGCTGTATTTCCAGGTGGCCCTGCTGATATTCCGCAGCTTCGGAAAGGCGATGATCCCCGCCACCCCGAAGGCGATCAAAAATCGAAGCGCGTTTAAATTGAATGGTCCGACGGCTTGCAGGCTGATATCCGACAGCAGATAGGAGGTTCCCCAAAACAGGGTCACCACCACCAGCATCAAATCCGCTTTTTTCTGTACGTTCAAAAGGCATTCCTCCCCTCACTCAACCACCGGCGCCCCGTCATTCAGATCTGCGCGATCAGCAGCTCCAGGGCAAGCGACGCGGACAGCAGCCCGGTTTTGATCTGGCCATCCACCTCATAAGCCTTTCGAAGAACCGCTCTCAAATGAGGAAGCGAATACCGTTCTGCGAACTGAACCGCTTTCTTGACCCGAAATTCGTGAATGTTCAACTGCGTTTTGATCTGGTCGAAGGACCTGCCGTCCTCCTTCATTTCCTTGGCCACCAGGATGCTCTCAAACTGGCTGCAAATCAAAGATAAAAGACGGTATTCCTTTTCCCCGTAAAACAGAAGGTTGTGGAGCAGCTGAAAGGCCTCGTCCTTCCTTCCTCTGGACAGGGCGTCGATCATGGCGAACACATTGGTATCCACGTTTCCCGACACCGTTCCATTGACATCCTCGAGCAGAATTTCTTCCCCCACGCTGTGTGCCACCGCCTTGTCAATGTCATTCACCAGATGAAACAGCGTGTAATCCGTTTCCTTATCGTAATAGCCCGACTCCGACACCAGAGTGTTGATCACCGAAGGCCGGACCGTTTTCCCCGCCGCCCGGATTCTCTTCTCAATGAAGCCCTTGAGCAGACGTTCGTCCAATTCTCTGAAATCATAGGCGCTTCCGCAGGAAGCGATGGCTTTGAACAGCTTCTTTCTCTTGTCCGGCGCGTCTCCGGTGAAGATGAGCAGGCAATTGGACGGCACGGTCTCCAGATAAGCCGACAGCTTTTTCTCTTCTTCCTCCGTAAAGCCTTTTACCCTTGCTCCCGACAGCGCTTTAAAGTCGGATACCACCACCACTTTATACGGCGACATCATGGGAAGAGTCTCACAGCAGTTTTGAATCTCCGAAAAGCTGACGGTCTCCCCGCTGATCCGGGAGAGGTCCAGTTCCCGACAGGCGGGATTGACGTATTTGTCGATGATCTGAGACAGTGCCCACTGCACCAGATAGGTTTCACGTCCATAAAAAAACAACACGTTTTTCAACTGGTCGTTCTTGATTTCTTTCTGTATGATTTTATAAGGATGTTCTCCCGCTTTTGCAGATGAATAGGCCATAGTTTCTCCCGCAGTATTCCCTTCGTCATTTTAATGGAGCTGTGAAGGAATCACGGTTTCGATCCTCCAGCCGCCTTCCTTGGACCGGGTAAGGGTCACCGCCCCGCCCAAATCGTTCCTTTCTATCATTATATCGTATTGGCGGCATTTTTCAATGACGTCGCGGCTGGGATGCCCAAAATTATTTTTTCCCACCTGAATGACCGCCAGCTTCGGCGACACGGATTGAAGAAAGGAATCCCCCGTGGAGGAACGGCTTCCGTGGTGTCCTACTTTCAGAATGTCCGCCTTCAACAGCGGGTCGGGATATCGTCGCATCGCCTCCTCTTCTCCCGGAAAACCCAGATCTCCGGTCATCAGTACCGACAGCTCTCCGTAATTTACCCGCAGCAGGAGACTGCTGCGGTTTTCGTCCGCGTCCGCGGCCACCATTTCCCCATAGGCAGCTTCGGTATCCGCGGCTGGTAAAAGGACTTGAATCTCCACCTGCTCATCCACCCGGATCGTCTGACCGGCGCTGAGATAGATCAGCTGTTCTCCGTTCAGTCCGGTTCGTTTCGTCAATTCCGCTTCCCGCAGCCGGTTGGCCTCGTACACACCCAGCTTTTCCACGGGGATTTCCTGTGCCAGCTCCGCGATCCCCTGAAAATGATCCTCGTGCAGATGGGTGGCAATGGCCAAATCGATTCGATTCACTCCGTTCTTCAATAGGTAAGGAAGCAGGATTTTCCTGCCTACCGGATAGCTCACGCTTCCCCCGCCGTCGATCAAAACATTTTTGCCCGAGGGTGTGCGAATGTGCAGACAATCCCCCTGTCCCACGTCCACGAATACCAACCCCGGCCAATGCCCCATGCTTCCGGTCCTCAAAACGGAAGGTGCGCAGGCTCCCGTAAAAACCGCGGCCGCGGTGAGGAATGCCACCGCCGAGAACACGGTACGCGTCTTTCCTCTTCTGCACAGGATCTGAAAGCTCTCCGAAGAAAGGAAGAACAGCAGCGCCAGAAACAAAGCCAGCGCCCAGGGTCGCGGCGACACCACCCATTTTGAAGTAATTCCGGGAAGGTACAGAGCTTGGTTCAAAAATTTCATGACCTGAAGCAGCAGCTCCGCCGCTTTTGCCGTCACCCCCTCCACCGCTCCCCAGCCGTAAAGCTCGATTCCCGCCAGAAATTCCACGGCCAGCTCCACCCCACAGAAGCACAGCAGAACCACTCCCAGAGGAATCAGAAGCCCCGCCAGAAACAAAACCGGCGCATTGAGAAGAAAGACAGCCCAGGACCAGCTGTTGAACAGCCAGGACACCGCCGGCGCCATCGCCGCCTGCAGCATAAGCAGGGGGATCAATCCGCCGGCGCCCAGAAGCAGCGGTTTTCTCCAGCTCTTTCCGGCGGAGCGCTGCCGCATATGGTCCAGCGCTCGTTCTCCCCGAGGTCCCAAAATCGACAGCGCAAAAACAGCCAGAAACGACAGCTGAAATCCACTGTGAAATAAAAGGAAGGGATTGTTTCCCAGCATCAGAATGGCGGCGGTCGCCGCGGCACAGCTCATATCATAACGCCGATGGGTCACTTGAGAAAACAGGTGAAGCAGAATCATCAGGATCGCGCGAACCGCCGATGGGGAAAAATCCGACAGCGCTCCGTAAAATATCAGAGCGCCGGAAATCACCAGAGCCGCGCCTTTCCCCTTCCGCCTGCAAACGGTCCCGGCCAGCAGACCGTACACCAGCCCCACATGCAAGCCGGAAACCGCCATGATATGCGCGATCCCGTTCCGACGAAAGGAATCCGCCAATTCGTCCGGCAGCATGCTTTTCTCTCCGAACAGCATGGCAAAAAACAATCCCCGCGATTCGTCCTCCATCGTGCGGGACAGCAATTTCTCCATTCGCTCCCTCAGCGCCGCCGCCACGGAAAGGAGCGGCTCCGCCGGTCCCGGCAATCGACACAGACCGTTGGAGTCCGCCGTGACCAGACAGCCCACCTTCTGTGTTTTCAAATAGAGACGATAATCAAAGCCAGCCGGATTGCGGCGTTTCGCAGGCAGAGAAACCTCGCCGCGAAACCGCACGCGAGCCCCGGCCAGCTCCGTGGGAATCCGTTTCGGCTGATACACGCTGACCATCACCCGGCCGCCGTTCTTCTCGTCCTCCACCACCGCTCGGTCTCCGGTATCCGTTGACCGAACGGACAGGATTCGGCCTTGAAACGTTCGCGTCGTGCCGGCCCATTCCTCCTGCTTCGCAAAGCGCGATTCTCCCCAGGACGCCACCAGAATCCCCGTCAGCAGAAAAATCACCAAGATCACGCTTACGCCTCCGCTGAAATGCCGTTCCCCGCGAAGGGCGATCAGCAGCAGACACGCGGCGCACAACAGCAATATCCCGCCGATCCGGACACAAGTCTGAGGCAGCCAGACCGCAAAGAAGCCTTCCCTTTCGTAATATCCGATCAATATTCCCACGGCTAACGCCCCTGCCGCGGGAAGCACCGGTCTGCGCATAGTGTTCCACTCCTTTCGGCGCCTTCCGATGCGAATCCGTTGTTTCTATATATTAATCCAAATTCTATATATTGTCAAATTTATTTTAAGGGTTCTTTTCGTTCCTTTCGCGCAAAATAAAAGGAACCCCTTCTCTGGGAACATTTACAACACTTTTACTGTCCAATAAAATGATTGTATGGTATAATTATTACTCAGTCATAATTGGAATTTCTTGTTCTTTTACGAGAGACATGAGAAATCCCGCTTAAAGGCAGGTGAATTGATTGCACAGTAAGTTTTATCGCGATAAAGACAATGATATCGACGAATTTCTCGCTCAGTTCGACGAAGCGGACGATCCTGACGCCTCATTGAGCGGCAGTTCGAATACCGCCAAGGGACGGGGAGGCGCTTCCGTTCCCCGCACCCCGCTGTCCTCGGAGCCGGACGAAGCGCCGGACGAATTAAGCTCCATGTTCGAACGGGCCGGTGTTTCCCTTTCCGATGACTTCGATCGGATTCGAAGCAAAAATCCGGAAGCTTATGAAAAGATCAATCAGGAATTCGACTTGATTTCCAGCAATTTTGAAAAGAGTGCTTCCGCCCCCTTGTCCGCCGCGGATATCCTGGAAGAATCCACGGCGCAGGGCCAGGGCCAATCGGAGGCTGCCGCGCGAACCGCGGCGGCGGGCGTATCGGGCGGACGGATGGCCCGACACACCTCTAAGAGAAAAAGCGCTTCCACGGGCGCGGCCGGGGACGATTCGCCGCGGACGGATGATCCGTGGGAGGCGATTCAAGCAAAGGACGATTTCTGGAACACGGCGGGCGGCTCAGGCTCAGGAGGCGAACCTCCCCGCACCGGAAACGATGGCGGAGACACCATGAAAAAAGGAAAAAAGAAGCGGAAAAAAGGCAAATTCAATAAGAAGAGAATTTTTAAAGTGCTCGTCGCCATGTTCATGGCCTGCGTCGTGCTGGGCTGCGCTATGGTGGGCTACATCGTTCTCACCACCGAACCCATCGATCCGGACAACATCTACGAGAGATTGACCCAGAACTCCGTCATCTATGACGACGAGGGCAATGTGATCGATAATCTGGGTTCCGATCTGCGCACCAACGTGAGCTACAGCCAGCTTCCCGAAAATTTGGTGAACGCGGTGGTTTCCATCGAGGATAAAACCTTCTGGCAGCATCACGGATTTAACTTCGTGCGTATTTTCGGCGCGATTATCGAAGGCGTTACCAAGGGTGAGTCCATCAGCGGCACCAGTACCATCACTCAGCAGCTGGCGAGAAACCTCTACCTGGCGGACACGAAGTCCCAGCGTTCCATGACCCGAAAGCTGAAAGAAGCCTACTACGCGGTACAGCTGGAGCAGTCCATGGACAAATCCGAGATCGTGGAAGCTTATCTCAATACGATTTACCTGGGCGGCAGCTCCTACGGTGTTCAGGCGGCTTCACAGTCTTATTTCGGGAAAAACGTGGAGGAGCTCAATCTGGCCGAATGCGCCCTGCTGGCTTCCATCCCCAAAAATCCCAACCGCTACTCTCCGGTGAAACGCGCCTATGATGATGTCAACACCGAAGGACTGGATATCCTGTATCAGGATGACGCCACCGGCGAGGTGGCCTGGTATGACAACCGTTTTATGGATCGGATGCATCTGGTGCTCAAATTCATGCTGGAGCAGAAAAAGATCTCTCAGGCGGAATATGACGAAGCGATGGCTTTCGATATTCGTTCCTCGATCAATCCCCCCAGAGATGCGGGAAGCAGCATTTCCTCCTACTTCATCGATTATGTCGTAAGGCAGGTGAAAGAGGATCTGATGGAAAACAACAAATGGTCCGAAGAGGACGCACTGCAAAACATCTACAACAGCGGCCTCCAGATTCACACCACGATGAACCTGAAAATGCAGCAGATCGTGGAGACCGCGTTTGAAGACAACGCCAATCTGCCCAAGGTCAATTCCCGCGAGCTGAATTTGGACGGTTCCGGCAACATTTTGGACGCCAGAAACCGGATCGTGCTCTATAAATGGACCAGTCTGTTCGACGGGAACGGCACCTTCGTTCTGGCACCCGACGAATATCAGAAAAACGGGGATGGCAGCCTCACGCTGCTGGCTGGCAAGCGACTCACCTTCCCCAAGACCTCCGTGAACGGCGAGGTCGATTACAACGTTGAGTTCAAGAGCATGTACTACTGGGACGACAGCAACGTTTTCAAAACCAGAAACGGCGGCGTGGTCAATATGCCCAATCAGTATAACGAAGAAAAAAGACATTACAAAACAAAGGATGACGACGGGAACCTCACCATCAGCGCGGACTTTTTCCAGGAGTATCCCCAGGTCTGCCAATTCACGGACAACGGAATCACCATCAGCTCCGAGCATTACACCCTTCGTCAAGAGGTGGTTCAGCCTCAGGCGGCCATGGTGATCATGGATCAGAGCACCGGAAGCATCAAGGCAATGGTGGGCGGAAGAAACCTCAAAGGACAGAAGCTGTTCAACCGGGCCACCAGCCCCAGACAGCCCGGTTCCTCCATCAAGCCCATCGCCGTCTATGGTCCCGCCCTGCAAAGCGGACTGGATTCGTCCAAAAACGGCGGAAAGAGCGGAACGATCTGGACCGCGGCTTCCGTGATTACGGACGAAGCTCAATCCACGGTCAACGGCAAGCCCTGGCCGAAAAACTGGAACAACACCTATTCGGGGCCGGTTTCCCTGCGTTACGCGGTAGAACAGTCCATCAACACCGTCGCAGTGCATATCTGGAACGACATCGGCGTCGATACCTCCCTTAAATTCATCAAGGGCCTGGGCGTGACCAGCGTGGTGGAAGACGGCGACGCCAACGATATGAATCCCGCGGCTCTGGCCTTGGGAGGCATGACCAAGGGGATTTCCCCTCTGGAAATGTGCGCGGCTTATTCCGCCTTCCCCAACGGCGGCGTGTACACCGAGCCCATTGCCTACACCCAGGTAACCAACCGCAAGGGCGAACTCCTTCTGGAGACCTCGCCGAATACCAGTCAGGCTATGGACCCGGGAGTCGCCTACATGATTACGGATATCCTGCGCGGAGCCGTGGATCACGGCGGCGGCAGCCGAGCCAACTTCAGCGGCCAGCCGGTGGCCGGCAAGACCGGTACCACCTCGGATAAATTCGACGCCTGGTTCTGCGGATTTACTCCTCAATACACCGCCTCCCTGTGGATCGGCAACGATGTCAACATCACCCTTTCCGGCGGCAGTGAAGTAGCGGCCAGCTTGTGGAGCAAGATTATGAGACAGGTGTGCGCGGGTCTGCCCGCCGGCTCCTATACCAGACCGGCCAACATCGTTTCGGCAACCGTGGATACTCGAACCGGAATGCTGGCTTCGGAATACAGCTCTCTGGGCGGCACGGCCAAATCCGAGCTGTTTATCAAAGGAACCCAGCCCACCAAGGTGGGAAGCGTCAATTACGTCACCGTCAGCATCTGCTCGGAAAGTGGGGAGAAGGCTACTCCGGAATGTCCCAATCCCGTTTCCAAGACCTTTGGCAACCTGTCGGACGACGGAACAAACCCGCCGCTGTCCGAGGTTCCGAAATATTATTGCAGCATTCACAACTCGGATCACAGCGCCTGGGAAGTAAATCCCAACGGAAGCACACCGCCTTCGGGAACGGATACGCCCACCGGCGGCGGTGTCAGCGACTCGGTGTTTCCCGGAGGACCGACCGGCGGTGAAGGAAACGGCACCAACGGCGGCGGATCGGGGTCCGGGACCGGTGATTCCTCCGGCGGAGGGAACGGCGGCGCTCCGGGCGGTTCCGGCACCGGAGGAAATTCCGGCGGCACCGGAGGAAATCACGGCGGCACCGGAAGCGGAACGGGAACCAGCGGCGGATCGGGGTCCGGAGGAAACGGCGGTACTCCTCCCGGGACGGGAGATACCTTCGATCCCACGGGCTCAAACTTCTAGCAGAGTTCCTCATAAAAGCATAACAAAATAGACTGTCACCTTACGAGGCCTTAAGCGATTGGACGCGCGGGCCATTCCGGGGTGACAGTCTTTTTCTATTTTGCCGGCTGCTTAAAGGGTTCGGACTCGTTCCAGCAGCTTTCGATACACGGGCAGCATTTCCGGCTCGCTGACATACCGCTCCAGTTCCTCCACGGGAATCCACCGGACCCCGCTGTTCTCTTCCTCTCTGACCACCAGGTGCTCGCTCTCTGCCGCAGTCAGAAGATAGGTTACATTCAAATGAAGATGCGCATTGACATAGGCTCCGTTTTTCCGGTGGGCCTTCACCGGAATGACGTCCAGTGCCGCAATCTCCCGGGACAGAGGACGCACCTCTTTGATCCCGGTCTCTTCCCCGGCCTCTTTCTCCGCCACGAAAAGAAGGTCTTCTTCCCCATCCGCATGTCCGCCCGTCCATCCCCAGCTGCCGTAGATGTTG
>CAUHLX010000065.1 GCA_959606705.1 uncultured Bacillota bacterium
ATGTGACGAGCTACACCATCAACATTGGCAGCGCCGAAGCAAAAGCTTGCGGCTTTGTAAATGCAGACGGAAGCTTTGCCCCACTGGAAAAAGTGATTGATCCCGAAAGTGGATGCATCATCATCCGAATCATAGAGGAGGAGTTTCTATGACAATCGTATGGATCATGGTAATGGTAATGATTCTTACCATGCCAATCTGGAAAGCGTATCAGTCTCACCACCAGAAAACTGTGTGGGAGAAAAAACAAAAAGAACGCATCGAATATACACGAGAATTCTTAAAGTCCCAAAATCTTTACGGCCGCGAGCTGGATGAATATGAAATCTCGGAGGCTGCCAGGGAAATGGCTCTGCTCCGATACGACCTTCCGCTTGGTGTCTGCCGTGTTTTAATTGAAAACGAACTCAATACGTTATAAAAGAGCCAGCGAAATCTAACGCTGGCTCTTTTACTCCTCAGCCTCGCTATTTGTCCGTTTCCCGTTTGCCCGCAGACACAGTTCCATCAAGTCAAAGACCACACCCACCGGAAGTATCAGCGTTTCCTTTGCGGAAAGCCCGTTGATCGTCCCCATCTGCAGGTACTGTGCTTTACTCAGCTTTCGGTTTTTTTTTGCTCAAGCTCGGCCAGGGCCAGATCTTTCTCCTCGTCCTCGATTTCGCGGCCAAAACCCTTCAAGATGGTCTTCACCACGTCATTCCGGATCTGAGCCGCTTCCAGCGGAGAGGCCATGATCTTCAAACGCTCCGCTTTCAATGTGTCATGGGAATCCATCCCCTCATATCTGCGGGCAAGTTCCCCCTGCTCCGAAAGCACCTCGGCGACCTTGCAAAGCGTCTCAAATCCTTCCGGAGTGCTCTCGTACATCTGTTCCATCAAATCCTCTCCGAACAGTTCCCGGAGCTGGAACATGGCATAGCCGTTGTGGAGCAAAGTGTACTCCTTGCCCCCGAATGCAATCTTTACACTGTTCATGACTTAAGCCCCCGGGTTTTCCGGCGCCGGCGGCGTCACACCCAACTTCGTTTTCAGCCAGTCCTGTGCCGCCTTCTCCGCATCAGCCCCCGTGAACTCCTTCGTGATCCGCCAGTCTCCCGAATTGCACGCAAACACCGTGAAGGTGGTCGGCGTGGTCCCGAAGGTAATCGCGTTTCCGCGGGTGGCAGCGCTGTCATTGCCCAGGGCCGCCCGCACCTTCGGATAGTAACATGCCTTGTAAATCCGGTCTCCGTTGCGCATCAGCACCTTGTAGTATCCCAGACCCCCATACGGAGGCGTGTCACCCTTGTTGAAGAGCAGTTCCCCACTCTCTCCAGTCCCAGCCGTGGCGCCATAAACCTTCTGGGCCACATCGTCGGTCATGTCATCCGTCTCCATCGCGATGGTACCGGACGCAAACTCACTGATCTGTTCCTGCAGTGCGTCGTCTGCATACAGTTCACCGCTCGCCAGATTGACCGTCAGATCTGCCTTGACCAGCGCTCCGATGTTCAGCAGTGCATCATATTCCGGAAGCGCATTTTCCGGCTCAGTCTTAAATGGTGCGAACACCGGTCCTTTTGCTCCAAAACTTGCCATTCTCTCACCTTTCCTTTCTACAGGCTCGAAAGCCATTCATCATATACTTTTTCTGCGGCAGATACCGCTGTGTCCGCCGCGCGCTCATTGGCATCCCGGATGAACGGCCTTGCCGCTTGTCCCCGTTTACCATACTCATTTACAAATGCGACTTCCGCGTTGCGGTTTCCGTCTTTGTTCGTTCCCTGGGGATACATGGAGATGGATTTCCCATCTCTAGTGCGCTTCGGATTCCCGGCCTTGATTGAACCCAGCGTCATGCCGGTTCGGTGCACCCCGTAGGCCAAACCTTTCGCTTTCTGGGCAGAAGCGACTATTTCCGCCTCCGCCCCCAGCATTTCATCCAGTACCGGATCCGGGAGTGATGCCATCTCATCCAGCGTCAGCTCCATTGCTTCAAATCCGTTTACCTCAAGCTTCGCCATCCACACCAGCCCCCTCTGCCATCTCACATTCAAACACCAGGTGCTGGCCATCCTGATCGGAGGCGTTCGTCATCTCCGGCCAAGTGAAACCGGAGGTGAAGAGAGCCCGCTTGATATCCTTCGATCGGCTTACACTGTTATAGGACAGCGGGCAGAAAAAATGCACCTGCACGAGATATCTCTCATGCCGTGGTGCATCGTCGCCAAAGTCTGCGCCCAGGGTAGAATAGTCGAACGCGAAGTATCGCTCAGAATCTCCCTGGTAGGTGCCGGGGGAAATAGGATCCCCGAATCCATAAAGCGCGGATATGATCTTTTGGTTTACGCTCACCGCTTCGCCCCCTTTACCTCTGAGCAGTTCAACTCCATCAGCTCCCCATCCTTCGTGTAGGCTCGTTCCACCTTGTAGCGCTTCCCGTCGTAGTCCACCAGCTTCTCGCCAGCGTAGTCGCAGGCCCTCACCACAAAGGCAATGATCAGCGCAAGGCCGGTCCGCATTGCTTCGTAAAATTCCATTCTCCGAACGGACTGCACATCAACAAACACCTCCCGCGCCGTCTCTATGGCATCAACCGGATATCCATCCGCATCTGTTCCGGAGGTGACCAACACCAGCTCAGCTGTTTCCCGATACCGCACCCGCATCACCTCCATACTCTCCGGACAGGGCCATGCTGTCCCGAAGGCCCTCAAAGTCCCTCTGGAATTTCTCGCTGTTATCCGCGTATCCGAAGTTGGCTTTCACATACAGCTTGATCGCCTGCCTCACCAGAGGATCCGCTTCGTCCAGCTTATTCACTCCGGAGATTCGCATGTCCGCTTTACACGCTTCCACCATCGGCAGGATCTCGTCCTCATCAAAGATCGTGGACTTGACCCTGAGAATCGTTTTCAGTTCATCCAGCAGGGCCATTCCCTCACCTCACTTTCTTTATGCGGCCCCATTCTTCTTGGTCAGCGTCACCAGGGAGCTCTTGTCCACAGTCTTTCCGTCCACCAGCATGATTGCCTTAGTCACCTGATCGTCCGTCTCGTTGTCTTCGTACCGCTTCACTGTAAGGTTCAAATTGGTATTGAGCACGTAATCCTTCGGGTTGAACAGAGCAGCAAACAGGGTAGCCTTTGTTACTGTGTCCGCGTAGGATTCCATATAGTCGTTCAGGACAACCGTGCGGCCCAGGAGGGTTCGCTCCGGCTTCCCGCCGATCCCATAGTTTACGCGGGCGATGGGCTGTTTCTGTGCGTCCACCATGCCGATAAAGGCCATGAACGTCTTTTTCGTCATCAGCCATACCGCCCCGTTTTCATAGGCCAGCGGAAGAGCAGCTTCCGCGGTGACCAGGGTATCATATCCCAGTTTTCCCGCCGCAGTCACTTCCAGCGCCTGTCCTGCTTCCGGCGTCTCCATCAGAATGCCTTTCGGCTGTCCGGTTCCGGTGCCCATCAGGATCGCTTGCTCCAGCGCCTTCGTCATGGCTTCGGTGACATTCTGGATAAAGGTCGATTCAAACACCGCCAGCGCCATTGTGTCAGTCTCCAGGCTTACGGAGATGGCACAGCGCAACTTGTTGTACGCAAAGTCGATACTGCCGGTGGTCTTCTTCTGCTTGTCACTGCCGGCCCCCTCCGCCACCCAGACCGCCGTGGGCTTCACGGTGGAGGTGGGGATCTTCACACCGCCCTTGTAGGCCGTCCGGGTCACCAGTGGCAGAATCATACCTGTGGATTCCATTTTCTCGATGATTTTCTCCAAAACTGTCGTGGGGATCAGGACACCAACGTCAGACGTCTTTGTGTTCTGATTCGCGTTCAGGAACTCTCCCGGCATCGACTTCCCATATACCACGTGGTTCATGAACGCCTTTCGGTACTCGGTACTATTCAGCATGTCTTCCGCCTCCGCCGTTCCGCCAAACGTCTCGGCCACACGGCCGCTGCGCACCTGCACGCTGTAGTCTTCCAGATTCGCTCCCACAGTGTTCCCTTCCAGCGCCCGCAGGTTCGCCTGCGCCTGCGCGGCCTCCTCGAACTTTGCGTCCAGGTCCTCGATCTCCTGCTTCTTCGCCGCAAACCCCTCCATGTCTCCTGCGTCAATCAGCTGTTGGGCCTGATCCAGCATTGCCTTTCTCTCATTCAGATATTTCTCTTTTGTCATTTGGCACCTCCCAAATTCAATAGCGCAAGCTCTGCCCGCGCTTTCTCCACTAATAACTCCGCCTGATCTTCAAGCGGATCTCGAATCATGTTTCTGATTTTCTCTACCGTTTCCGGCGGAAGAATTGTCGACCCATATGCGGCTACCAGCTGCACCGGCGGCTCTGTAATACCGTCCACCAGCCCAGCGTCCACCGCCTCCTGCCCGGTCAGCCAGGTCTCCCGGTCCATCATGGCCAAAATTTCCGTCTCAGGCTTTCCGGTTTTCTCTGTGTATGCCGCCGCCATAGCACGGTTTGCCTCCTGCAGTACGC
Organism: uncultured Bacillota bacterium; assembly: GCA_959606705.1. Lineage (GTDB taxonomy): Bacteria > Bacillota > Clostridia > Peptostreptococcales > Anaerovoracaceae > CAUHLX01. Next base: position 4,475 of record CAUHLX010000065.1, read on the forward strand.
CACTCTTGTGGTCCATTGTGCGGTAATCTCCTTCAGCGCAGCTTGACACATTGTGCACCATAACCATTCCCGTCGGAGTAATGTCCGACGACCCCGCGCACATAATGACACTGGCCGCGCTGGCCGCCAAACCCACCACATGGATTCTGACGTCCCCGGTATATCCCCGCAGCGCCGAATAGATCTCCGACCCGGCAAAGATATCTCCGCCACCAGAGTTTATGTACACATCCAGCGGCTGCCCCATCGCTTTGTCAATTGCCTGCTGCACATCACGCGGGCACGTGGCTTCCATATCGAGCCATTCATAGATCCATTTGTCGCTGTTTGTGACAATGGCTCCTTTGATATCCACCCTCAATCTGTTTCACCTTCCTCCCCTTGATCTACGGCTGGCGTATCCAATCGTCTTACAGGCATATCCCCACCGTCCAGCGGTGCCAGATTCAGCACTGCCCGCCACTCGTTTGGCGTGAGCGCACCGCGGTCCACCATCGCCTGCAGTCCCAGCTTCGTGCTCATACTGGCCGTGGCCAGGTTGGCCGCCTCAAAGACAATACTGTTCCCGCATCCTCTCTCACGCCGGCTGAATAGTTTCCGGGTGTATTCTCCCGACAGCTCGATCACCACCGGTTCTACCTCGGATTCATAGTAGGCATTCCATTCGTCCTCATCGTAGCTACTCTGGACGATCTTCTCGTTGGTGTTGAACAGGGAGTAAATCCGCTTTGTGGTGCGATCCATCTGAGCGGCGTTCGGAACGTAATCCTTCGGCTCCACGCGGACCGCCTCCGCTTTTGCATCGGACGCCGCCACGCCGATCGATGCGCTGTCCATGCTCAAATAATTGTCCGCGAATCGCTTTGCCTCTGCTGTCAAATCTTCGGGCCGCATGGATTTCGTAAATTTCAGCAGCCATTGAATGACACTGGAATTTTTGATTGCTCTCACAATTCCCTGATCTGTTGTCGTGACGATCTGCATCAGCGGAGCCAGCGCCGGCGCGATGGGATCGCCAAAAATATCGTTGGTGTTGAAATCCTGCCGTAGATGAATCAAATCACAGTAGGGAAAGGTGAAGTTCTTCCCGTTCTGGAAATAGAATTTCAGATACAGTTCCCCACTCCTGCTGTAAATTGCCTCTCCGGACACTGCCGGCACCGGATAGATTTCGACCGGAAATCCATTCTCGTCCCGGATGATCACGGCGAAGGCGTTGTTGTTGAGGCAGAGCTGGGTCGCCAACTTCTCCTGGAGCTTCTGCCCCGTCATGTACGGGTTCGGCTCCTCTAAGAGGAAACGGATGTAGGGAAGCGGATTCGTTTCCAACTTCCGGATTCCGTCTCGCTGTACGGTCTGGCGGATATGCTTTCCGACCAGCTTTCCCACAGCCTTTGCTTTTGGCCGCAGGCAGGCCCGCACGATATCCGATTGATACACCTTCCCGTCCCAGCTGTAAAATCCGTTCCCTCGGTCCGTAACCATCCGGAACCGCACCTCACCGGGCGATCGGTTGAAGATACGCCCCATTTTCTCTCTGATACTGATAAGATCACCTCCTTAAATCATGCTCTCATAGTCTGCCAGCTTATCCTGCAGCACTACATAAGCATCCAGCAGTGCTGCGGCACCATCGATGCGTTTGGTCCGCTTTGACGTCTTACACGGCTGAATATTCCCGTTCTTGTCCTCTTCGTATGCCATATTAGCCAGGCACCACTTCGTTACCGGATTGTTGTTGTATACCACTCGCTTTGACGCCAGGTCCGATCCTAATGCTTTCATCGGTGCGGACAGTGTTTTCTTCCCTTGTTGGATCGGCACCATGCACTCCGCCCCAAACTCTCCGGCCATCTCTTCTGTCCAGTATGTGGATCCCCAACTGTCATATCCGACCCAGGCCAGATAAACGTCCAGCTGATCCTGCACCTCCCGGAACCACTCTGTCACATACTTCGCATGGACTTTATTGCCGGGGCAGGTCCGCACCAGGCCTTGGTCAATCCAGAGATCATAAGGGATCTTGTCCTCGCGTACCCGCTGCTCCACCAATTCCTCCGCCAGCCAGTACATCGACAGGACGTAGATGTGCTCATCCCCCGGAATCATGAAGATCACGCAGGCCGCCGTCAAGTCGGTGGTGGAGGAAAGGTCCGCGCCGCCGATCCCATACCGAGGTTTCAGCTTCTTCAGATCAAATATCGCGGTGTTGTTCAACTCCTCGAAAGTCAGCCACGCCTCTGAGCTGGTCTCTCGAATGTTAAACTCCTTACACACGACGTTCTTTACCAGATTGGGGTTTGCCTTGGCCTTGGCCACCTTCGCTTCCAACTGGTCCAGCCGTTTGATGGTGCCCAGTCCTGGGTTGGCCTTCCTCCAGCAGGCCGGGTCCGTCCACTCCTTCCGGCTGTCCAGCTCGTACACAAAGGCAATGAAGTGGTCGTCGTGGTAGCCGTTGGGATCCTCATATCCGTTGATGACCCGTTCGGCGTACTCATACTTCTCGTCGTAGATATCCTCTCTGACGGTGCCGGCCGTGGATGTCTCGAATATCAGTGGCTGTTCCCGTGCCGTGGTCCCGTCTGCCATGATGTCGAAGAGTGCTTTTCCCTGCTTCCATTGGTGGATTTCGTCCATCAGACATCCGTGGACGTTCAAACCGTCTAAAGTGTCACTGTCGGAGGCCAAAGGCTTAAACACGCCATCGTTAAACTCCTCGCTGGAAAGCTCATGGGTCAATGGCTTAATTCGTTTGCGTAATGTCGGCGACTTCATCACCATACGTTTTGATTCCAGCCAGATGATTTTTGCCTGATCTTTCTTCGTTGCCACCGCATAAACTTCCGGACCCGGTTCCCCGTCTCCGATCAGCAAATATAGTCCAATGATAGAAGCAATCAGACTTTTTCCGTTTTTCTTTCCTACAATCAGCACGGCGTCCCGATATTTTCGATTCCCGTTTATATCGATGAAACCAAAGACTGCAGCCAGCAAAGCTTTTTCCCAGAGTTCCAGCACTACGCGCTGTCCACCAAACTTGCCTTTTGAATGCCGGCAGTAGTTCTCAGCAAACTCGATGACGTGGTTGGCCCGCTTGGCGCTGTAGAAATAGGGGCTCTCACCGTCGCTCAGGTCCTCCGCCAGCTTGCGGTAGGTTTTTCGCACCTTGGTACAGACGGTCTCTATGCCGCTCTCCATCGCCTCCCAGTACTCCAAAATGGGATTGTATGCTAACGGGTACTTGACCAGTTTCCCAGCCATCACGCATCCTCCCGCCCATTCACAAAATCGTCAAAGTCGTCATCCGTCTCCTTCAGCTTTTCTTCTTCTTTCGGCAACAGATCCGTCAGCTGCTTGATGATTTTCTGGTAGTTTACATTCATCGTGTTGTACAAATCCGCCGTGGGCCGCTTGCGCTCATATGGCTCCTGATCTCCCTGTGAAAATGGCTCCGTGAACCCGTTTTCGTTCAGGTCCGCCTCAATTTCAGTGAGCGACACCCGCATAAATGCCGCCCGCTGAATCAGCCCTCGTATTACTGCCCGCCTTTTCCCGTCAATTCCAGCGTAGTTCTTGGAGAGCCGGTCAACCTCATTCTTAATTCTCTTTTCTTTTTCCTTCTTCTCCAAAATATCTCACCTTCTTTACTTGGGGAGGGGGGGTATACGCGTGACCTGTGTATTACACGGAGGTAGGTGTCCGGTCGCCATGATTCCAACCCACCAAATTTTTTAAGGGGGGAGTGGCACGAGCTGGCCGGTCTCGTCGAATGCGTACCGTTCCCGCTCGCTCTCCTGCTCTATCTTGTTATGGCACGTCAGGCAGACGTACTCTAGGTTCTCGTGGTTCAGCGCTATCTCTGGGTCTATGATGTTGTCTGGTGTGAGCCACTCTCGGTGGTGAACGATGTACCCCGGCTCATTGTGACACACCTCACACATCCCGCCGTCGATCGCCTCCCGCTCGGCAATAAAAGAGGCGCGGCATTTTTGCCACGCCCCGCTGTCATAGAATCCTTTTGCGAAGTCTCTTGCCATGATCTCACCTTCTTTTCAGACATTAAAAAAATCCATGAAATCGTTGCAATTCCAAGGATCATTCAAAAAATTTTTATACTATTTTAACTAACTTAATTGACAAGCACATTATAACGTGCTATAGTAAAAGCATAGAAAGGAGGTGAAGGATGGGCAAGAAGAAAAAGAAAGAGCCGTTACCAATCATCCTGCTGGCCACAGCAATAATCAACCTGATCATCTCGGTGATCACACTGATTAAAGACATTCGGTAAAAGCTCTAGATAGGGAGACAGTCACAGTCTCCCTATTCACACTATATAAAATCTTACCCATTAAGTCAATGACTATTGTAACCCTGTTGACATTAATCACCACAATGAACACTTTGAATCTATTTCTTGACCTTGGAAGCTTTTACAGCGTATCGGTTTTGTTACTCTCTATTGCCGCAACTATTCTAGCCTGGAAAAACTATAGGAGGTCAAACTAATGCTGAAACTAAAGCAGATCCGCCTTGAACGTGGTCTATCTGTCCCCAAACTCGTAGAACTTTCCGGCCTCAGTCGCCGTACAATTCAGGATATTGAAAAGCGTGGTGATTGCATGATATCCAACGCCGCTCGCCTTGCAGAGGCTTTAGGCCTTACTCTAAACGACCTTTGGGTATCTGATGAAGCCGAGGAGTGATCCACGGCTTTTCCCGTACATTGCCCCGGCGGCACTCACCGGGGCGATGAAAGGATGGATGCACAAAGACCGCCAGGATAACCCAGCGGTCCGCGGTAGGCGGGAAAGGGCCTCGTTCGCCTTTGTGCCCAATACCATAGTACTACTTAAAATTCGGAAAAATCGGATTGTCCTATAAACTTTTCGATTTTCTTTCGCGGATAGCTCTCATCGTGCTTCCCAATCTCAAACGCTACCTTTTGCCATGATAATCCATCCCGAAATCGAAGAGTGAGGATTTGTCTTATCTCCGAATCCTCCACATCGTCAATCCAGCGTTCCAGATCGTCCCGCTTGCGCTCCAGCGCCGCGATCCTTTTTTCCAGATACCTGGCCCGTTTCTCGTCACGCCCCTCAATCGAAATCACGTGCTGATCATATGGAATGCTTGCCCTACTTCCGGTCACCGTGTCACAAACGGTCGGGATTTTTTCCAACTCCCGCCGCTTCTGGCGGATCTCCCGCGGAAGGTATCTCAACTGTTCCAACTCTTTTCTCGTCACCCATACTCCACCTTTCATTAAAAAATCATCGGCCCCCGATAATCCTTTCCAAAGGGTATGCCTAACCGCCTACACCGTTCCTTTGCGACATCCAAAGACTGCTCTTGCTCTGCGGCCGTCTTATGAAACGGACACTTTCCACTCAAACAGCCTTTCTCCTTTACGGTCAGTGCCTTGCATTCGCCCTTTGCATTCAGGAGACAGCACGGTTCCACCTTATTGATTCCTGACCTTTGAACGTTCACCAGAACCCCGGGTAAGGATATCACCACAAGCGCTGTTCGACCAGGATAGTACCAGCTGTATTCCCTCCCATAGATATCTGCAACCAGACCATGTTTTTCTGCCCATCCCTCAAGTTCAGGTCCGATCTGATCCGGATCTCGATATGGGTGAAACACTAAACAAATTAATCCTGTCTGCGTATTCTTGAATAGCCTGGCGTGATCCTGATATGGAACTGGATCCTGCTCTATGTATACCCTTCCCCGCGGCATCCTGCCATTTTCAAAGATCCATTTCAGGGCGGCCCCGTCCCGCGCCAGAGCCACCTGGTCAAAGCCATTGATCTGAATGAACTGTTTCAGCCGTTCCGGATCAGATGCTTTAAGGTTTGTCCTATACTGCTTGATTAATTGATTCGTGCTATACCAGTTACTTCCCATTCTTTTCACTTCTCCTTTCTATGCTCGGCATTTATGTAAATCTGCAAAATAATCTAGGGTTGTGGCTTCCTGCTTTTCACGGTCCACGATAAACTTGCCTTTGCATACGTCGCCTTTATGCTCATAGATGTATTCGACCCATTCGTGCCCACATTCACAGAAATAAGGCGTTAAATGCCAGATGGTTTTACCATGTACTGATTCTACCGATTTTCCACCATGCACACCGTTACATTCACAGATTGGGCAGACTACTTGTATGGGCGGATCGTTAAAGCCGCCATCCAGATAGTTACTAATATTTTTCATTAAACGTATCTGATCATAATCCATTTTACTTTCTCCTCTCATTACATCGGGGAAGGTGACTTCCAAAAAAAGGGGGGGATAAAAAGGGGGAAAGTCAAATCCCCCGCTTTAACGTTTAAATTTCAACGCTTTCGGCCTTAAAACGGCTGGGGGAGCACTTTCGCTTTT
>CAUHLX010000066.1 GCA_959606705.1 uncultured Bacillota bacterium
GACTCGTCTCCCCGCTTGAACCGTTCCATCAGCTCATCCGCCGGAATGTTCAGCGGCGCCTTCGAGACGTTTTTGATCTCCAGCACCGTCGTCTTTCTGACCGCCTCTCCCTCCGGTTCCTCGTGGAGATCAATGTATACCCTGGTGTTTTCCTGTGCGTATTTCAATACGTTGCCGATGAGATTTTCCACCACTCTCCAAAGGAGCTGTCCGTCGGCGGAAACGTAGTATTTATCATTTGCGGCATTGAGAATGAACTCCAGTCCCGAATTTTGGATCCGATCTCCGAACTCTACCAGCCCTTGATTGATCAGCGACAGCATTTCCACCTTCTCCACGTGGACCGGCATGTCTCCGCTGGAGGCCTTTGCCGCCTCGAACAGATCTTCCGTGAGCTTCTTCAATCTGGCGCTCTTCTGCTCCAGTACTTCCACGTATTTTGGCGCGTCCGGCGAATCCAAGCCCTCTTTTTTCAGCAGATCCACATAAGTGATAATGGAGGTCAACGGCGTCTTGATGTCGTGAGATACATTGGAAATCAGCTCGGTTTTCAGCCGCTGATTCTTTAATTCATTCTGAACTGCGAAATCGAAGCCTTCCGAAATCGCGTTGATGTCCCGGGCCAGATCATCCATCTCACCCTTGCCGTAAAGCGGAATCTTATAAGATAAATTTCCCGCCTTTACCTGCTGAACGCCTTTTTTCACCTCATCGTACTTCTTGGCCCAGCGCACCACCAGAAAGACGGAAACCGCCGCCACGAAAGGCCAGAGGAAGAACAGAGCCGACAGCAGAGTCATGGCCAGCACCGCCACCACCAGCTGTCTGGTGACACTTCCGCCTCGGTAAATATCCAGGAAGGTATTTCCGATCACCGCCAGCGCTCTGTAAACCAGACACTGCCGGAAATAATGGCCCCGCTTCAATCCCCGTACGATGGCCAGCAGCGAATAGAGCGTCACCGCCGCGCAAATCGCCTGACACACGATGAGCAGAGCTGCGCTCATGAGAAACTCTTCGAAGCTGAATGCGTAGCCATAGCTCAGATTATACGGATCGTAATCCGCGCCTAAATAGTAGCTGTAGCCGATATCGCCCAGTCCTGCGAAAACGCTGACCAGCGCCAGAGTTCCGGCTCCCAAGAACACGCCCCACTGAATTTCCGGGAAAAATCGATCTCCCGGCGCCAGTCGAATGGTTCCGTCCGGATTTTTTCGTCCGGTGGTCACGATCAGATAAATCAGCGTGATCAGAAACAGCAGGGAGCCTCCGCCGATGACGGCCAGCCAGGTGATAAACTCACGCTGCGCCCGGTCGAACTGTGCGGATCGGATGTCCAGGTAGTTTTGATCAAAGCCCACGTAAACGCTGAGCGCTCCGTTGACGCTCTGCTGCTCCAAGCTGTTGCGGATCAAACGGTCCGGACGTTCCTGACTGTCGTTGGGCTTCGGGTAGCTGGAATATTGGGAATCCAAATAGCTCCAGCGCGCCGGAAGATTCTCGAAATACGCGCCTGCGGTGTTCACGGTCAATCCCGCCTGAACGCCTGAAGCGGAAACCGCCTCGCTGCCCGTTCGTTTCAGATTGGTCACTACGTTTTTTCCGTCGGAGACGTAATACCAAGCCCCCTCCGTCCGATCCAGCTCATCCTTCACCTTCTGATAACGATGAAGCTCCGACTGGATGGCCTGCGTGATGATTTCATCGATCTGCTCTGCCGCCACCTTATCAAACGCGGCGCGGATTTGGGAATTGTTATCGTAATCATTCAAGTACTCATCGACGCTCATTCCTTCGGAATACTCATCTCCGTCCCCGTTGTCGGGTACGATGAGGCCATCCACGGGAATCCCCAGCTCCTGACACAGCGCCAAACGGATCTCGTCATCATAATAGACGTTGAAGTAGAGATTCCTCTTGAGCCCCGCTCTTTCCTCGGGGTCCACGGTCTTTCCGCTGCGGACGTATTCTTCGCTTTTGAACTGTTCCAGAACGTACAGGGAATTTTGAATCTTATCCCTGGCGTCGGTCTGCAAAGCCGGTCCTTCCTGATAACTGGTGCTGGAAAGAAGCCCTTCCACACTGCCGTATCGCCTGCCGATGTCCATGGACGTCAAGCAGAGACTGGTCATGGTGGCCGTAAAGCAGACCACGCACAGCACGAATGCCAAAACCTTGATCCACGGACGCCGCAGAACGCTTTCCCTTGCTCCGCCAGACGCGTGATCCGTCTCCGGTCCTGCCTGACGATTGTTCTCTTCTCGTTTAGATCTTCTCAATTTTATATCCAATTCCCCATACCACCTTTAAGTATCTCGGATCCTTGGGATTGATCTCGATCTTCTCCCGAATCCTCCTGATATGAACCGCCACCGTGTTTTCCGGATTGTAGGCGGTTTCATTCCAAACCGCTTCATAGATCTGTTCCATGGAAAACACCTTTCCGGCGTGCTGTGTCAACAGCTTCAATATTCCGAACTCGATGGGGGTGACCGGAACCTGTTCGCCGTCCAGCGTGACGGCTTTGGTTTCGTCATCCACCACCAATCCCCCTGTTTTGTAAACCCCTGTTTTTTTCTCCATGCTCCCAAGATTGACATACCGGCGAAGCTGAGATTTTACTCTGGCAATCAGCTCCAGCGGATTGAACGGCTTGGTGATGTAATCATCCGCGCCCACATTCAAACCCGTAATCTTGTCGTAGTCCTCCGACTTTGCCGACAGCATGATGATGGGAATGTTTTTCTCTTCCCGGATCTTCATGGTAGTGCGCATCCCGTCCATCCTCGGCATCATGATGTCCATCAGCACCAGGTGAATTTCCTCCCTGCTGATCACATCCAGCGCCTCGATCCCATCGTAGGCTTTGAAAATATCGTACCCCTCGTTTCTCAAATACACTTCGATGGCGTTGGCAATTTCACGATCGTCGTCACACACTAAGATGTTCATAGGTTTATTCCCTCCATAAAAACAGGTACCCCCCTTCCCGATCATTTCGGTGACTTGGAACGCCGCCCGAGCGGCTGTCCATAGTTAGAGGATACCTTTCATTTCTTAATAAAAGACTGATTGAATTCTTACTAAATTATTAATACGCATGTCATTTACCGCGTGCCTTCTTCCTGATTGTGCTTGGCAAAGTATTCCGCCCGAAGGATCGACATCAAATGAAGATCGTAATAACGGCCGTCCTTCTTGCAGGATTTTCTGGCTACGCCCTCATATTGGAAGCCCAGTTTTTGATATAGGTTGGCCGCCCTCTGATTGCCGGTAAAATGATCCAGTGTCACTCGCTCCATGTGCAGGTTCATAAAGCAGTAGTCCAGCAGCAGGCGCAGGGAGCCTTCCCCAAAGCCCTTGCCTCTCAAGCCGTCTTCTCCGATATAGATCCTGGTGATGTCCAGCGAATCGTAATGCCTGTCCAAACGGCTGATCCAGATCCGGCCGATGGGCCGATCCGTCTCCTTCTGTACGATGGTCAGCTGCAGCTGCGTAGGATCCTTTTTTCGCAAGATAAACTCTTCCACGATTTCCGGATACGAACGATCCTCATCGATGGAAAAATACCGTGTTACTTCGGGGTTGCGTTCCCAGTCCGCAAATAAACTGCAGTCCTCAAACGTCGTCTCTCTTACGATCAAATCATTGGATTCCATATTATTTCCCATAGTCCCCCTCCTTTATCCCTCTTTCTTCCCCAGACCATTTCATATTAACATAAATTTCGACAATTGCAAAGGAAAAGGCGCCATTTTATGCTATAATGCAGACACGACATCGTCCTTCTTCCGTAGCAATCCGATCGAATCTTCTGTGTTCGTGGAATTGGTCTGTGAAAAAAGACGCCTGTTAGGTTTTCGGCGCTCCACTGCGAACTCTGAGCGCACAGCGAGCGCAACAGGCGCTCAGAAGGTTCCGTGGGAACTCCGCAGGTTCCAAATATTATCTTTTATCTGGTCATTTGGCCCCAAAAGGTTAAATTTAGCGATAAAATCGTTTTATTTTACTGATTTCTAGAGTATATTATCTTATCTTGCATAAAAGCAACGAATAAGGTTAAAAAAACGCCTAATTTCTAACCTTTTCATACAAAAATAGAGAAGATAGGATAAAACTAGCTTAAATCAGGCCAAAACTTTCCATTCAATTGCAGAATCTTAACCCTTTTATAGAAATAACTCTGAAATAAGATAAGACCATTCGATTTTGGGGGGTCGCGGGAGCTTCCGACCTTTGGTGCTTCCCTCTGACCCCTCGAACCTTCCTAATCTGACCCTTACATTTGTCAAATTGCAGATTTCAAACCTCAAAAGACAGCTGCTGTCCAGCCTCCGCCACCGCCTGCTTTTCCAGTTCCGGGGGAATCTCTCTTAAAATTTCAGCCGCCGCCCGGGGATTTTCCAGCCATTCCGTCAACTGTTCTCCCGTGAGGATCACCGGCATCCGATGATGAATCTCCTTCACGGAGGCATTGGCTTCCGTGGTCAGGATGACAAACCGCCGCTGTCCGTTCCATTCGCTCATCAGTCCCGCCATGTATAACGGCTGTCCCGGAATTCTGCGAAACAGATACTTCCGTCCCTTTTTCCGGCCGCTTCCGGCGGACCGGCCGCCTTCCTTCTGCCACTCGAAAAACCCGGCCGCCGGCACGACGCAGCGGCCTGTTTCAAAGCTTCGGCGAAACATGGCTTTTTCTCGGACGGTCTCCGCCCGTGCGTTGATCACCACTCCCGCGATCCTCTGCGCGGAGCCGATTCCGTCCTTCCGATCTTTTGGGTAAAACCGAGGAAAGCCCCAGATCGCCAGCTCCGGGACCAGATCCGTGATCCGTTTCGGCATCAGCTCCAACGCGATCTCCGTCCCGACACCGCTCCCCGAAATCAGGATCGGAGCTTCGTCGGTGGGAAAAATTTCACCCTGTTTCACCCCTCTGCCATCCGCCCCATACTTTCGGTCTACCGCTTCCGCGATCTGTTCCAGCTCTCTGCATTCTTCCGCCGTCAACAGCGTATATCTGCCGCACATTCTTAAAACCCCATTTCCTTGATTTGAGACACGATCCCCACAAAGGTTTCGATCACGTCGAAGTCTCCATAGTCTTCCCGTCTCAAATCGATGATATCCGCGTGAGAAATTCCCCGCCGCTTTCGATTGCGGAACACCCCGCGGAATTCGCCCCACTGAGAAGAGCTTACGGATACTAGACCGTCGTTTTCCTCCCGGCCCGCCAGCTTCATAATGGCGTGAGGGATCGAAAGGATCATATCGCTGAACGTGTTTTTCATCACCGAGGTGTAGCTCTGATAATACACCAGCGGCGAATCCGGAGTTTTTTCATTGAACGCCTGACAGTAAGAAGACATCAACTGATGGCCCGCGGTATAGCTGTCAGGATTGGTGTCCCCCACATAATGGAAGTACTTATCGATGGTAGAGGCAATCCGGCGATAGAGCCGGTCCGGCAGACGTCCCAAGACATCCGCCACCGGGGAACCCCTGTGCGGGGTGGAGATGGTGGTCAGAGACGCTACGTGCTCCGCCATGTCCAGATGCGTGATCAGATAGCGGGCGTCCAGACCTCCTTTGGAATGAGCCAGGATATTCACCTTGTCCGTGCCGTTTTCCTCCATTGCCCGCAGAATCACCTTTTTCAAGTCCGCCGCATTGTTTTCCACGGAACCCCAGGCTTCTTGATTGCCGTAATAAATCACGGCGCCGTTTCGCTTCAGCTCCTTGGGGATCCGACCCCAATAATTGACGTATTTGATGTCGCGGAAGCCCACGCCGTGAATGAGCACGAAAGGATAACGAGTGGCGCAGATCCGCGTATCCACCCGAGTGCTGCGCCGCTCGGCTCGGTCGCACTCATGGTCGAATTCGATCCGCGCAATCCGGCACAGATAGAGCATGGGGATCAACTGGACCACGGGAATCCACACCATACAGAGGACGATCACCCGACGGACGACCCGCAGCCGCTTGGAAAAGATCAAAACACGAAGCGCGCCGTTTGCCAGAAGAAGAGCCGCGATCAGCAGAGAAAGTACACCGTCGGCTACCGAAGCCGCTGTGGACACTTGATCGAAGAACAGCGCGTTGGCTTCATGGCTGCCCAAGATAAAAAACCAAAGCACGGCGTTGACGGCCAGAAGTCCGATTCCACAGAACAGAAGCCGACGTCCGCCATACAAAATTCGGGTGGTCAGCCCCACCGGATCCTTGACTTTTACAGGCGTCAGATTTAGACGAATCATAAAGTATAAAAGAAAGGCCAAGAGTTCCATCGCCACGAACGGATGTCCCTTCAAAAACGAAAACATCAGGATGACGTGGGAGGATAGAAAGGCCAGAATACTCATTGGACAGCCAGCGGTCAGCCGCAGTCTGCCTGTCAAGTCCAAAACCGCAAAACTGGCCAGTATGATTCCGATGATTGCAAAAAGAATAAAATTTGTCATATGTGCTCCTAGTCCCCCTCGTCTGACTGACTTTCTTTCTATCATATCGAATTCTTCGACGCAATACAATCGATGTCACACTCTTTTTCCCAGATTTACCTGTAGAATTTTCAATTCTCGAGAATATAATATAAATAGCAAATAAGAACATATGTTCTGAATCCCATTGAAAAGGAGTATTTCCCTATGGACCGTGTGATTCTCCACAGCGATTTAAATAACTTTTACGCCTCGGTGGAATGTCTCTATCGTCCGGAGCTGCGTCAGCTTCCGGTGGCGGTGTGCGGAGATACGGAGCGGCGTCACGGCATTGTTCTGGCCAAGAACCAGCTGGCTAAGGCTTATGGTGTACGCACGGGAGAAACGCTTTGGGAAGCCCGCCAAAAATGTCCTTCTCTCACCTTCGTTCCGCCTGATTATGAACGCTACCTCCTCTATTCCAAGCTGGCTCGCGAAATCTATCAGAGCTATACGGATCGAGTGGAAAGCTTCGGACCAGACGAATGCTGGCTGGATGTGACCGGAAGCATCTCCCTCTTTGGTGACCGTCGACGGATTGCCGATGAAATCCGCCGACGCATTCGGGAGGAATTAGGTGTTACCGCTTCAGTGGGCGTTTCCTACAACAAGATCTTTGCCAAATTAGGTTCCGATATGAAAAAACCCGACGCCACCACGGAGATTACCCGAAAAAACTTCCGGGACCTGGTCTGGCCGCTGCCCGCCGGCAGCCTGCTTTACGTCGGCCACGCCACCAGACGGAAGTTGAAAAGTTATGGTCTTCTCACCATCGGCGACCTGGCTCTGGCGGACCCTTCCTTCCTGAAACGAACACTGGGCAAAAACGGACTGCTGCTCTGGTCCTTCGCCAATGGTATGGATCAAAGTCCCGTAGCTCATATGAACGCGCCGCCCTTCGTTAAAAGCGTGGGAAACAGCACCACCGCCCCCCGAGACTTGATTACGCCGGAGGATGTGAAAATCACCCTCTACCTGCTTTGTGAAAGTGTGGCGGAACGGCTTCGCGACCAAAAGCTGAAATGTTCCGTACTTCAGCTGTCTCTTCGCGGCACGGACCTTTCCGCCAAAACCCGGCAAGGAAAGCTGCCTGCTCCTACGGATCTGGCTTCCCAGCTGTTTGACAAGGCGCTCTCCCTTTATCAAAGGAACGTTCCCCCGCAGACTCCCATGCGAAGCCTGGGAGTACGAGGCTGTCAGCTGGTTCCTGCCGAGGAAGACGAGCAGCTTTCTTTTTGGGATGAAACACCGGGACTGCGAAAACAGGAGGCTCTGGAACGGTCCGTGGATCAGATTCGTCGTCGTTTCGGGCATTTTTCCGTGGAACGCGGCTTGATGCTCACCGATCCTCTGCTGGCCTCCTTGGATCCCAAAAATGACAACATCATTCATCCCGAAAGTTTTTTTCGAGAGTATTGAACGATGTTCCTTCAAAACGTTCTGAGAAAGGAGGCCGTAATTCATGGAACTGATTGTAGACAGCGGCAACGCCGGCGCCAGCCCGGCCTGCCGAAAAATTTTCGTGAGTGTGGACGTTCGATTCGACGCAGAGGGCCGTATGACGCCCAAAGCCATCCGTTGGGAGGATGGACGAATCTTTCCCGTAGACGAGGTCACGGATATGAGAAAGGCCGCCAGTCTCAAGGCTGGCGGCCGTGGAATCCGTTATACCTGCCGGGTGGCGGGCAAACAGCGTTATTTGTTCTTTGAAGATCCCCGCTGGTTTGTGGAGGGTCGATAATTGAGCTACAGCCTCAGGAACTTCTTCGCGTTATTGTAGAACACGTCCGCCAGCTGCTCGTCCGTCAGTCCGCTGACCAGCGTTCGCTGGATTTCCACGCTGGGATGGTGAAAAGGCGCGTCGATTCCAAACATCACACGATCCGCTCCTACTGTTTCGTAGGCTTCTTTGATCTTGGTGTGCATGGGCATTCCCGAGGTTTCCAGATAAATGTTGGAGTATTTCTTGGCCATGTCGATGGCCGCTTGGATATACATCCCATTTCCATGTCCCATGTGGATCATCAAGACTTTGACCTTCGGGTATCGTTCCGCCAGCTGAGCGATGCTCCAAGGAAGGGAAAACGGTTCGTGACCCGAGTGGATCATCAGGGGCACGTCCAATTCCTCCGCCAGTTCGGCGATGGGAAAGACACTGGCATCATTCGCGATAAAAGAATGTTCCAACGGATGCAGCTTGATGCCCCGAAAGCCGTGATACTTCACAGCCTCCCGAATCCGCTCCAACCCCCTTTCTCCTTCCGCGGGATTCACCCAGGCCGCTCCGATGATCCGCCGAGGATAACGATCCGCCGCTTCCAGACTTTCTTTCATAGGATAGGTGGAAATTACCGCTTTCTCGATGTGATATTCGTCCATTTGTTCGATGAGCTGTTCCTGAGTGATCCTCACGTCCGCCCAGCCTCCGAAGCTTCCCACGTGGCTGTGTGCGTCGATTTTACGAAACATAGTCATTCTTTGGGTCCAATCCGTCATCTTTCACACTCCTTCCGTAAATCGTTTTCCCAGCACGGTTTTCCGAAGCCCTTCGGAGACTGCCAGGGCCAGAAGTACGCCGCTTCCCGTCTGCACCAGCAGACCCGGAATCGAAACCAAAGCTGCCGGCAGGCCATATAAAAAAGCGCGCGCCACGGTGTAACCCACACATTGAACCACACCGCCCGTCACGGCTCCGACCAGCCACCGCGCTCGTCCACGGAGCTTTCCTTCCAGCCCCTCCAGGCATACGCCCATGACCACGACCATCAGCACCTTGCAGATCAGGGTCGGCAGCACCCATACAGCGTAGCCTCCCACCAAGTCCGCCAGCGCCGCACCCGTGCCGCCGGCCACCGCCGCCCGCTTGCTTCCCAGCATCAAAACCGCTAAAAAGATCATGCAGTCTCCTAAATGAAGGTAGCCGAAAGGGCCCGGTATCTTCAGAGCAAAGGTTGCTATGAAGACCAGCGCGATAAAGAGTGATGTCTCACATAATTCGATGATTTTGTCTTGCGATTTCATTTTGTTTCCCTCCTCAATCATGGAATCGAATGGCAGGAAACGTATCCGGATACTTCCTTTTGATTGCTGTCTTTATCTTACACAAATTCTGTATGGTCCAAAAGATTCAATTTTATCTATTTTAACCAGAGCAGTGCCGTGGATAAAATAAAAAAGCCGCAAATGAGCGGCTGAATCAAACAGTTTTCTATTTTTCCTTCCATACAGTTTTTGATGGATCTGACGCTGCTTCTCTAACTGACCCTCCCGAAGACCTCCATCTTATTCCACCGCGTTACAGATATTTCTCAATTGCCACGAAGATCCGATCTTTTCTCGTAGCTCCGCCTACTTCTTTTAAAACGGCCTTTCCTTTTCCTCTCAGCACCAGCTTATCGCCTTCTTCCACCATTCGATCCGTTTTGGTCTGCTGCAGGCTGTTGACAAAGACCAATCCGCCGGTAATGGCGTCCGCCGCCTTGGTTCTGGAGAGGGAAAACGCGGAGGCGATCACGTTGTCTAATCGAAGAGACGCCACAGTGTCTTTTTTTTCCTCTCGCCGTCCTTCCGGGACGATGAGCTGGGAAAGCGGCGGCAGCTCCACCTTTAACGACACCCGTCCTGCTTGGTCGTAATGGTATTGAAGAAATTCGGCAATCTCCTTCAGCACGATGAGATCACAGCCGTCCGATCTCACCAAAATATCCCCGGTCATCTCTCGTTTGATCCCTAGTCCCGTCAACGAACCTAGATAATCCCGATGGTTCAGCTCCCGGGAACCATTATGGGAAATTCGAAGCAGGGCGAGAGGATGCTCCTCCTGATGATCGGCCAGCCAGACGTCCTGCCGTTCCGGTGTGGCCGCATCCGCGTAATCCGGAAAAAAGATGACCGCAGTGCGTTCGGCGTCCGGATAGCCGCCGTGGAAGCCGTATTGAATCCCACCTCTGTTTCGACATAAGCGTTCCACCAGCGTCCGCTGGCGGAGGTCCAGAAAAACCGAATGTGTCACTATGAATTGCCTGTCGCAGCGTTCTATTTTATCTTCAATCCCCGCCAGCAGAATCTGATCTTCTTTGTTCGATTGCATTCCCGGTCTCCCTTTCTATAAATAATAGCTTCGAATCACTAAAAAAGCGGGAACCGCGCAGGCGGCCACCAGCAGCCAGGCCACGTGGCTCCACCGTTTCTGGGTGCTTTTGAAGTGCTCCACATCTCTCCATGTACACTT
>CAUHLX010000067.1 GCA_959606705.1 uncultured Bacillota bacterium
GAGCAGGTGATACCGATGCTCTTTCGTTGATTCATTTCGTCCGCCTTCTCGATGATTCACAAGCTTGCCGGGAACAGGCCTCAGGCCTGTTGAAAATCGATGGCAATCTGCTGGGAATCCACGCCGTCGGGTTCCTCCTCTCCGGTGATCACGCTGCCGATATCCTCGATATCCGGCAGATCCTTCAGTGTTTCAAAACCGAAATTCTTGAGGAAGGAATCGGTGGTCCCATATAGAATCGGCCGTCCGATCCCTCCGGACCGTCCCGCCTCGCGGATCAGCTCCTTCTTCATCAACCCTTCTATGACTCGGTCGCATTTGATCCCTCGAATGGATTCGATCTCCCCCTTGGTCACCGGCTGTTTGTAGGCGACGATCGCCAGCACCTCGAGAGCGGACTGGGACAAACGCTTCTCCTTGACCGGCGTGCAGAGCCGCTCGATGTATTCGTTATTCTCCGGAATCGTGCAGAACTGAAAGCTCTTGTTGATTTCCCGGATGGCGATTCCCCTTCCCGCTTCCGCGTATTCCTCCTGGAGTTCTTTGAAATAGGCGTAGGCGTCCTTCCAGCCGATGTTGAACAGCTCCGCGGCCACCTTCACGTCCAGCGGATCTCCCCACACGAACATCATGCTTTCGAATGCGGATTTAATGGTTTTCTTACTCGTCATGAAAGGTCTCCTTCCCGCGCCGCTTCTTCTTTTAAAGCAACGGTGATCTCCCCGTAGTTTACCTTCTGATCGATGGAGATGGATTTCTGTTTGGCCAGCTCCAGCATGGACATGAAGGTCAGCACGATATTATAGCGGCTGGTCTCACCGTCCAGCAGCTCCCGAAAGATCATCCGGGGCTTGCGCAGAAAGAGATCTTTAATCTGCTCGATCCGCGCTTCCACGGACATTCTCTGCCGTTCCACCCTGGCGTAGGTCTTTTTCATTTCCTCCATCCGGCGCTTTTTGATCAGGAACAGGTTGAAGGCTTTTACAAACTGCTCCAGATCCAGATTGAGAAGCTCGTCCGGCTCCTTTGTATACGGAGTCAGGTCCTCCTGAGGCTTGACGTAAACACAGCGCTGCCGCTCCTCCTGCTCGGCCAGCAGCTCCGCCGCCGCCTTGAATCGTTTGTACTCCAGGATCTTTTCCACCAGCTCGGCACGAGGATCCTCCTCCGGCCCTTCTCCGTCCTCACTCTTGATCCGCGGCAGCAGCATACGGGATTTGATTTCAATCAGGGCCGCCGCCAGAACCATGAATTCTCCCGCCACGTTGACATCCATCTCCCGCAGCTGCCGAACATAGTCCAGATATTGTCCGGTAATTTCCGAAATCCGAATATCGTAAATGCTCATCTCCGCCGATTCGATCAGATAGACCAGAAGATCGAAGGGACCTTCGAAAATATTCAATTTGACCTTGTACGACATATCCCCGCACCTCGATTTTTCTAGCCGCGCAAAGCTTCGCGGCCGCTATCCGCTATTTTACCATAGAGAGGAACGGCACGCAAATGGGAAAGTTAAGCGTGAGGGATATTGGTATGCTGGGAAATCTCCGAATTCGTAGTGCACAAATCATCGACTGACAGGTCGTGAATATCCGAGTGTCCGGTAATCCGTCCGAAGGTGATCAGCTCCTCCGTGGAAACCCGCAGGAAGTTCTCCACCCGTTTGGCTGCCGCGTCTACGTTCAGACGTTTGCGCAGCTGAGGATCCTGAGTGGCGATCCCCATGGGACATTTTCCCGATCCGCAGATTCGATACTGCTGGCAAGCCGCCGCAATCAGCGCGGAGGATGCGACGGCGACCGCGTCGGCACCCATGGCGATCGCCTTGGCAAAATCCGAGGAGACGCGCAGTCCTCCGGTGATCACCAGTTCAATGTCCGATTGATGCTCGTCCAGAAACGTTCTGGCCCGGTGAAGCGCAAAGATGGTGGGAACGGAGCTGGCATCCCGCAGCAGCTTGGGGCTGGCTCCCGTGGCACCGCCTCTGCCGTCAATGGTGATAAAATCCGGCTGGGCATAAATGATAAACTCCAGATCCTTCTCGATGTGCCCCGCCGCAATTTTTACGCCGATGGGCCGGCCCTCCGAACGTTCCCGCAGGTCCTCCACCACCGCCTTCAAATCTTCCTTCGTATTGATCCCGGGGAAGCAGGAGGGACTGATTACATCCTGGCCCAAGGGTTTGCTGCGGATCCTGGCGATTTCCTCCGTCACCTTCCCGCCTGGCAGGTGTCCGCCCATACCGGGCTTGGTTCCTTGGCCGATCTTGATCTCGATGGCGTCCGCGTTCTTCAGATTTTCCGGCGTCACGCTATAAAGATTGGGGACGTATTCAAAAATATACTTATAGGCCGCTTCCATTTCCTGCGGCAGAATTCCACCCTCGCCGCTGCACATGGCCGTCTTGATTCCCGCGGAGCCCTTCGCCAAAGCCACCTTGGTTTCGGCGGACAACGCTCCGAAGGACATGTGGGAGATATAGACCGGGCTCTCTAAAACCATGGGTTTTACCGCCTTCTTACCGATGATCGTTCTCACCTTCACCGGTGCGTGCTCTTCCAGCGGCAAATGAGCCAGCTGAGCGCCTAAAATCAAAATATCGTCCCAGGAGGGGATGGGCAGATCGGTCTTCATCGCCGCGATGATGCTCTGCCCGCTCACCGCCATCTCATGAATTTCGTCCATATGCTTCTGTGCCGGATCATTTCTCCTCACGAACTCCGCCGGGTAATCCAGCGGGTTGGAAGCGTCTCCCGCAATCGCCTTCTCATCTCCCGCGGGGATTCCTTCCGCTTCGATCCCCTTCTCAGGGACAGCCGCTCCGGCAGCATCTTCCTGTTTTTCAAACAAGCTTTTTGCCGAACCGCAGGCCGGACAAGTCCAATCCTCCGGCAAATCCGTCCAATTCACTCCTTCTTTTTCTTCATCGTAGGTATATCCGCACATCATACACCGGTAAATCGCCATCGTCTGCCTCCGTTCTTCCACAAACTTTCTTAAATAATAGTAATAATTACTATTATTATATACCCTGCTCTTAAAAAGTCAATAGGCTCAACCCGCGGACTTTTTCATAAAAAAAAGACCTGTCTCAACAGGTCTCCGGATCATCGATGGCACGTTCCAGCTCCTCCATCGTATCAAATTGAACTGCTTTCTGAAGAATATAGCTCAAACAGTAGTTGAGCTCGTCCAGACCATAGGCCTGTAGATCCATTCCCGCAAGCTCCCGCAGAATGGCCCCGCGATTCCGGCCAATTCTCAGATCGGAAATATAGAGATGATTTTGTTCCGCCAATTCCTCCAACAGACGTTCCTTCATAATTGACGCCCTTTCTTCCGTTGCTTCGCAACCTTGTGAACAATTTCATTGTATCGAAAAACGAATTGTATTGCAATAGTTAGTTTAGCATAAATAAAGTTAAGCATTAAGCAACTGTAAGAATGGTTTTGGTT
The DNA here is from genome assembly GCA_959606705.1 of uncultured Bacillota bacterium. Taxonomy (GTDB): domain Bacteria; phylum Bacillota; class Clostridia; order Peptostreptococcales; family Anaerovoracaceae; genus CAUHLX01. Next base: position 3,460 of record CAUHLX010000067.1, read on the forward strand.
AGAATACAATAATAACAAACTGACACTTTTAGAAGGTTGGGAGGAATCAACATGGACGACATGCCAAAATTAATTGGCAGCAATATACGCAAGTTTCGCAAGCTCAGAGGGATGACGCGAGAACAGCTGGCGGAAGTCCTCGGCTTGGATACCGCCTATTTGGGGCAATGCGAACGCGGTGAGCGTCAGCTGGGTCTGTCGAAAACCATTGAGATCATCGAGTACTTCGGCGTGACCCCCAACGATATCATCACAGTCAAGCACAATAGGGCTTCCGTCCATAAACAGGAATACCTCAACGAGATCCATCAGCTGCTGAACAGCTGCACGGACCATCAGCTTTTGGCCATCCTGCGGATTCTTTCTCCTCTGGTGAACTTTTTGAAAGAGTAGCCCTCCGATCTTTCCTTTGACGCCGCGCTTCGCGCGGTTTTTTTATGAAGTGCAATATGATACAAGAAATCATTGCGATTTCGGGTTATACTACAGAAAACGAGGAAAGGGGTACGGAGCTTTGGAAACAGAGACGAGAATCGTCCGCTGCGATCCGGATTTAAAGATCGAGGCCTATTTATTTCAGGGGATCATGCAAAAATTTCCCAACCATTTTCATGAACATTATGTAGTTGGTTTTATCGAAAACGGCCACCGGAGGCTGACCTGCGCCGGTAAGGAATACATCATTCATCCGGGTGACGTGATCCTGCTTCACCCCGACGAGCCTCATACCTGCGAACAAACAGATGAGAAACCGTTGGATTTCCGCTGTCTCAACATTCCGCCCGAGGTGATGGAGCGCACCGTTTCCGAGCTGGACCGCGAAGGCTTTGCCCGGTTTTCTCAAACGGTGGTTCGTCAATGCGAACTGGTGGACAGCATGCGTGAGCTTCATCGGGGAATTCTGCGGCAAGCTCGGGATTTTAAAAAGGAAGAGCTGTTTTTACTCCTCCTGGCTCAGCTGATCGATGAATACGGAACCACCGCCGCTCCCCTGCCGCGGGAGCCGGAGCTTCCGGAAATCGAAACGGTCTGTGCTTATCTGGAAACCCACTACGATGAGACGATCCGCTTAGACGATCTGGCCGGCCTGGCCGGCTTGAACAAATATCATTTTCTGAGAACCTTCACTCGCCAGAAGGGAATCACACCTTACTGCTATCTGGAGACCATCCGAGTAGGAAAGGCCAAGAAGCTTCTGGAGCAGGGGATTCCGCCGATTGATGCGGCACTGATGACCGGATTTACGGATCAGAGTCACTTCACCAACTTTTTTAAAAAACTGATCGGCCTAACGCCCAGCCAATATTTACGGGCGTTTCATCAAATCAAGCCGTATGAAAACGAGAAAGGAACCAATCGATGAGCAGTTCGGAAAAAAAATGTGTCATGGCGCTGGACGCGTCGCTTCCGTTGGGAATTCTGGCAAACACCGCCGCTATTTTAGGAGTTACACTGGGTCTGCGATTTCCCGAATTGGCGGGTCCGGATGTAGTGGACGGCTCCGGCGGCAATCACCCCGGCATCGTTCAGCTTCCGATCCCCATACTGAAAGGCAGCGAGGAGCTCCTTCACTCGCTTCATGAAAAAATCTCCGAAGAGGCTTCCGCTTTCCCCGCCGGGGATTCCGATTTATTCGTTGTGGATTTTTCCGGCATCGCTCAGGGCTGCCTTACTTATGACGAGTACATTCGGAAGATGCGGGATACCCCGGAGGCAGACCAGCGATATTTGGGGCTGGCGTTATACGGACCGAAGAAAAAGGTCAATCATCTCACTGGCAGCCTGCCGCTGCTGCGTTAAATCACTGCGGCGTTAAACACGTAAAAGGAACGGTCCCTGACGAATTCTCCCATTCGTTTGGAAACCGTTCCTTTTTATCTAGACTGTCATAATCCTTTCGATGTTATTGAAAACGCACCGGAATTTCCACTCCGTTTACGATGACTGCCGCCAAATCCTCGGGTGCGATCAGCTTGTCGAAGGTACTTGTGATGATCATCTTACTTCCTTCGATCTGGCTGCCGGTTTGATTCGCCGAGTCGATCGCCGTTCCGTCCTTCAGCTTGAGACCAATGTTTACACTGTACGTGTCAAAATACTTTTGCATTTCTTCTTCGGAAGCCGGATGCTCTTCCGTTCCCTGGGGAGGCTGAGGCGGATTTTCATCGTAGGCCGCAATGCCCTTGCCGTTCATGGCAACGGTGAGCGATAAAGGAGAGGCAGATACTTCCTCTACCTTGGCCGTATCGCCATAAGCGTTCACCGTGGCATCTACCTTGGTGCTCTTCGAAATATCCTTGTAATCCAGCTTGAAATCCGTGGTCCATTTGCCGGACAGAACGGGAACATAATCTCCCTTTTCGATGCTGTAGGTTCGCAGATCCTTCAACGTCAAGCTCATTTCCCTTCCGGCCAGACCATTTCCACTGTCCCCGCTGATGACGAAGGTCAGCTTGTTGTCTCCGGGATTGTCATCGGCCAGCTGCTCAATGGAGTATCCCATGCCAAAGGCTCCCGGTTCCGTAGAACCGAACAGGAACTGATCGAAGGAGTAGTCCTCCTGATCCAGCACCGTACCCTCCGGAGCGATCAAATCAAACAGTACGTAAACCGAGTTTTTATCACCTACGGTTTCCTTGACCCATAGCGTGGTCCCGTTGCTCTCCATTTTTTGATCAATCAGCGTGCTTCCCTCCGCCAAAATCTTCTTTTGATCCTCCGTAGGATTGAGGAACGCAGCCAGTCTGTCCGATAAGCCCGTCGCCGCAAAGACGCCGACGGAACCGACCACCAGGACCGCCGCCACAGCCACGGCCACAATTCTGTGCTTCGAAGATTTTTTCCGACGTCTCTCATCCGTCCCAATTTTCAATTCTTCTTCTCTCATCGTTTCTTCCCCTTTCAATCCTGCCTTTTGCAGAGTCTGCGCAAGAATGCGCTTCTTTTCCAATTCCGACAGCTCCGAGAACTGCAGATTTTCCTGCTTCACGTCGAAATCCCCCATCATTTCATCCAAATACTGCTTCATCGTACGATTCCCCCCTCCGCAAGCCGTTCTCTCAAACGCTGTTTTCCTCTGGCCAGACGGTTTTCCACTTGCTTCGCTGACAAATTCAGCTTCCGCGCGATCTCCTTTACCGGTTCATAGAAGAAATACCGATAAATAAAAATCTCCCGATCCGGCGGAGGGAGCTCCTCCACCGTTTTCTGCACCGTTTCCCGTTCCATCTGTTCCGCCAGCTGTCCGGACAAATCCTCTCGTTCCCCCGATCGGTGTCCCGCGCGTTCCACCTCCAGCACGTTTTCCTCAATGGGAATCAGATTGTTGTCTCGAATCAGCTGCCTGCGTTTGGAAAGCGCCGTGTTCCTCACAAGTCCGTAAAAATACCCCCTGAGAGATTTCCCCTTCTCCGGGTCGAAATTGTCGATCCCCTGCCACAGCTTTACGAAGCAGTCCGAAATACATTCTTCCACATCCTGTTGAAACCCCGTCCCCAGAATGCTGACACAAATGGTTTTGGCCGCGCCGCCATACGATTCCAAAGCTTGGGCCAGACCCGCCGCCGGGTCCTCCCGGAGCATGCGAAGCAGTTCCTGTTCCTCTTTTCTGTTCTCTATCCCATCCATGGTGTGATCCTTTCGATTTGTTTCTAGCCGAAAAACGTTTTTCACTTACCTATTCGCAAGGAGACGTCGATTTCACTCAAAAGAACGAAAAAAATACCGCCTATTTATTTAAACAGGCGGTCTCACTCTGCGGAAACTCTTTCGACTTTTTCGAAATCCTATTTTTCCGGCATCGCCAACGCCCGGACCGGAGAACCGTCGGCATCCTTCCATTTCAGAGGCAGCGCCGCAAAGGAAAACAAACCTTCTCCCACCAATTCCAGGTTCGTCAGATTCTCTACGATCACCATGCCGCTGCCTAAAATCTTCTGATGATTGGGCAGTGTTTCTTCGGTAATCGGATCCACGGAGATCGCATCGATCCCCACACCTTTTTTCTGACTGTCCACCAGAAAGCGAATCACCGCTTCATCGGGAACGGGGAACTCACCGTAGTATCGCTCCGTTCCCCAATACTTGCTCCAGCCGGTACGAAACAGAAGGAACTCCGCCCATTCCACCGCTTCCATCTTTCGTTTCAAATGTTCCATCGTGATCCTCCGGCCTTCCTGCACGTCGGTGCAGTCCAACACCAGTCCGCGTCCCACAAAACGGGAGATTTCCAATTGATCCAGCGTAGGCTGATCCGCGAAAAGGTGAGCCGGAGCGTCCATATGCGTTCCGGTATGGGAATACATGGACAGCAGGGTTTCCCGAAAGCCGTCCTGCTCCAGCGTGTTGGCCGGTGTCAGCTTCGGCGGTTCCGTTCCCGGATATACGGGCATTCCTTCTTCGATGATATGGGTCAAGTCGATCAATCTCATAGGTCATTCCTCCCTGGCTCTCCGTTTGGTTTTCCGTTGGCTGTTTTCACAGCTTCCTTTTTTCGCTCCGTTCTCTCTTCTTCCTATTGTATCTCATTTTTTACCGGTGGAACAGCAAAATCGCCGGCTTCGGACCGATCGGACGGCCATGCGGCAGAATGCGGGAACCGCGGAGCCTCGCAAAATTTGCGCAGGCTTTTTTCATAAGGAGGATAGGCGATTCCTTTCTCCGTTACCACCGCGGTAATGTAATTGGCAGGAGTCACATCAAACGCCGGATTGTACGTTTTGATTCCTGGTGGCGCCATTCTTTTTTCGTACCACAGGTTGGAAATCTCCTCTCCATCCCGCTGCTCAATCCGAATGTCCTCACCGGTTTGGGTATTCAGGTCGATGGTTGAGGTAGGAACGAACATGTAAAACGGAATTCCATATTCCTTGGCTAGAATCGCCACCCCGGAAGTCCCGATTTTATTTGCGCCGTCTCCGTTGGCCGCCATGCGGTCACATCCCACCAGCACCGCGTCGATCCAGCCGTTTTTCATCACGGTGGCAGCCATATTATCGCAGATCAGCGTCACATCCACGCCGGAACGAGCAAGCTCCCAGGCGGTTAACCGCGCCCCTTGCAAAAGAGGTCTGGTTTCATCCGCGAACACGCGAAATTCATAACCCCGCGTCTGTCCCAGGTGCAGCGGAGACAAGGCCGTTCCATACTTTGCCGTTGCCAGCGCACCGGCGTTGCAGTGAGTCAGAATTCCCATTCCCGGCTTCAACAGCGACAAGCCGTTTTCTCCCAGCGCTTTGCACGAAGCTTCGTCCTCCTGACGGATCGCGTGGGCCTCTTCCAGCATCGCCGCTTTAATATTTCCTATTGTTGTTTGACGATTTGAGAGAACACATCGTTCCATTCTCTTCAAAGCCCACGATAAATTTACCGCCGTGGGTCGAGCAGATGCCAGGTACTCTTTCACCTCGACAAACTCCTTATAAAACTCCTCGAAATCTTTCGCGGAACTTTTACGTATGGAAATATAGGCCCCGTACGCCGCCGCAACGCCAATTGCCGGAGCCCCTCGAACCTTCAATTGATAAATCGCGTCCCGGACATCTTCCTTGGTATCGAGAATGATCCACCGTTCTTCTCCCGGAAGAAGGGTTTGATCCAAAATCCACAACTGCTGATCCTCTCCGTATTTTAGAGGCACAATCTCCATATTAGACATATTGAATCCCTTTCTCCGCAGTATTCATCGTCTATTTGCTTTCAACTAACTTCCAGCGATCCGCAAATTCCCGCAGCTCCGTCTCACTCCTTGGATTCGGCAAGTCATCCACACGTTTCAAGCTCCACCATTCCGTCAGTGAAACAGATTCCGACGGTGCTGCTCCTCGCAGTGCTGCGACGGTTTCCATCTCCGTAAATGCGCCGTTGGCATAAGCTTCGTACGTGGACCCGTAATCCGGATATGTTTCCTTCTCCGATATCGGTTCCCCTCTCTTAATAAAGAGGAGCCCTCGATTCAAATACGCTCCATAGCCTGCTTCATTGCGCACTCCGATCTTGACCGCAGAAGAAACGCCAGCCTCTTGACGCAACGTAATAAACCGTTTTCCTACAAACAAACGCGGGTCCTGAAGATCCGTATATGGCCATAGCGCCAAATTATGATTCGGTAAAAATTCCGTGTCCCCGGCCGGCATTTCCAAGATCTGCAAGCCGCCTAGCGCCATCACTGAAATGGCCCACGGCGCCATCGTCTTTACGGTCGAACCGGTATTTTCGATGCGGTGAATTACCTTAACATGGGGCAGCTCCTCATCCATCGTCACTTCCATTGACAGGCAAATCCCATTTTCCACCTGTTCCTCCTGAATGACCTCCGCCCCATTTTCAAGAAACTTGACAGAACGCACCGGTCCGTTATCCGGATAATAGGTCTCCGGCATGCTCTCCGGGCTGACCCAGAGCCGGTGTCCCCCACGGGAATACCATTTCGCATCGGAACCATAATATGACGCGATACGCGCATCCTCATTGCAAATCATCCCGCTGGGGTCCTCTAAAAAAGCATTTTGTCCGTCCATTAGACAATAACGCGCAATCCGAGGCCCATACTCCAATGTAATCCAAACCTGTGCCGATTCATTTTCAATTTTGACGCAAGCCCCCAAGGTTTCATCGACGACTCGCCTCACGGAAACAGACATTCCATCACCCCATTTCGGTCATTGTTTTTCCTGACTCTCCTCTCGTTAACTCGCTGCCCGGAGGACGTGGCGAAACCGTTCACGACTCGCAGCCTCAGCCTCCTAGCAGAACCAGTTACAACTCCATTATACTGCAAAAAAGAAAGAAGCGGCAGCTTCATTTCCGAAAGCCGCCGCATCGTACCCCGATCCATGATTTTGAACTTCCCCGTTTCCGTGTCCGTTCCCAGCTTTTTAACCGTCTCTATAGCAGCTCCAGCAGATCCTCCGCCTTGTTGATACGATAGTCCGGTTTGTCATCTCCCACCAAG
>CAUHLX010000068.1 GCA_959606705.1 uncultured Bacillota bacterium
CCCACCCGTTCTGCTATAATAACGGTGCTTGTTTAAATCACTATTTAAAGGAGGATTAGTATTATGGCATATGTAATTGGCGATTCCTGCATCAGCTGTGGAGCTTGTGCCGCAGAGTGTCCGGTAGACGCGATTTCCGAAGGCGACGGCAAGTATGTAATCGACGCAGATAAGTGCATCGAGTGCGGAGCTTGTGCTGGAGCTTGTCCTGTGGACGCTCCCGCTGAAGCGTAAGCATAAAACACCGTAACGAAGGAATAACCGTTTCAGCAATGAAACGGTTATTTTTTATCTTACTTGGATTCGTTTTCGGCGTTGCGGGTAATGTGATAAGCCAGACTGTGAAGGCTGTCGCTGAGATGGACATTTTCCAGTGCCACATTTTCGTCCACCGCCAAATCCATCGGCGCGAAGTTCCAGATGCCCTTCACCTTTCCCATGCACAGCTTGTCGGCTACCTCCTGGGCGCTTTCCTTCGTGGTGCATATGATCCCGATATCGATGGGGTCCTTTTCCAGATATTCTTCCAGCTTGTCGTAATCCATCACCTCGATATCGTTGATGGTAATTCCGACCAGCCTGGGGTTGATATCAAACATGCCCCGGACAATGAAACCCGCCTTATAATAGTGGGTGTAATTGGCAATGGCCTGGCCTAAATTGCCGCAGCCCACGATGATCATTTTGTACTCTCGGTTCAAACCCAGTATACTGCCGATCTGCGCGTAGAGGCTCTTGATGTTGTATCCGTAGCCCTGCTGTCCGAAACCGCCGAAATTATTCAAGTCCTGCCGGATCTGTGAAGCCGTATATCCGATCAGACTGGAAAGCTCGTTGGAAGAAATGCGGTCCACGTCCTTTTTCATCAGGTCTTCCAGATATCTCCGATAGCGCGGAAGGCGCTTGATTACTGCGTTTGATATCTTTCCATTTTCCTTCATATATTATTTGCTCCACTCATCTTAAGATTTGTTGCAATAATTATACCACCGAGATACTGGATATACAATAAGAAAAATGTTAAAATATTATCTGGCACGAAGCCAAACACGGCAAGCGCGATTGCCGTAAAACAGGCTGTGGAGGCCCATATCCATGATTTTCAAGAAATAGAGGAATGATTCATGATACTATTATCCGCTACAAACTTAACAAAGTCCTACGGCGTGGACCCGGTGCTGACCGAGGTGTCCTTTCATATCAACAAAGGGGACCGCATCGGCATCGTCGGCGCCAACGGCGCCGGCAAGACCACGCTGCTGAACATGCTCCCCCGGGAGCTTTCTTATGACACGGGAGACTTTTTCCTGGCCGCGGACACCACGGTGGGATATCTGCGCCAAAAGGACAACTTTTCTTCCCAACGCACGGTCTATCAGGAAATGCTGTCCATTTTTCAAGAGCTCATCGACACGGAGGAGGAGCTGACCCGCCTGTCGCAGGAAATTTCCCGCCGTTCCGCCCTCGGCGAGGACGTGGAAAAGCTGCTGCATCAGTATGACGACCTCATGGTTACCTTTGAAAACCGCAACGGCTACGGATACAAAAGCGAAATATCGGGGATTCTCAGCAGTATGGCCTTCTCGGAGAGCGTGTACGACAAACCCATCTCCCAGCTGTCCGGAGGGGAACGGACCCGTCTGGCGCTGGCGGCTCTCCTTCTGGAGAAGCCGGACCTGCTGCTGTTGGACGAACCCACCAACCACTTGGATATCGGTACGCTGAAATGGCTGGAGCAGTATCTGAAGGCTTACACCGGCACCATTGTTTTAATCTCTCACGACCGCTATTTCCTGGACCAGACAGTCAATCGAATCTTCGAGGTGGAAAATCACAAGCTCACGGTTTACGAGGGAAACTATTCCGAATACACGGTGAAAAAACGTCTGCTGGAGGAGGATGCCGTCCGGCACTACGAAAAGCAGCAGGAAGAAATTCGCCGTCAGGAGGATATCATTCGCAAATTCAAGGAACGAGGCACCGAAAAGCTGGCCAAACGAGCCCAGTCCAGAGAAAAGCGGCTGGCCCACGTGGAACGGCTGGATCGTCCGGAGCTCTCCAACGCCAAAATGCGCATCCGTTTCAAAGAAAATCAGAAAAGCGGCACCGACGTTCTCTACGCGGAGGACCTGTCCAAGAGCTTTCCTCTGGCGCAGGGGGTGCGGCATCTGTTTTCCAATGTCAGCTTCGACATCAAGCGGGGGGAACGGATCTGTCTGGTGGGTCCCAACGGGATCGGCAAGACCAGCCTGCTGAAAATGATCCTGGGCGAGCTGACCCCCGATACCGGACGGGTGAGGATCGGCCACAACGTGACCATCGGCTATTACGATCAGCAGCAGGAACAGCTCTCCGGGTCCAACACCGTTCTGGACGAACTGCACAACACGTATCGCCTTTACAGTGAGACGGAGCTTCGCTCCCTGCTGGGACGCTTTCTCTTTCGAGGTGACGATGTGAAAAAGACCGTGTCCGCTCTCTCCGGAGGGGAAAAGGCACGGCTGGCCCTGCTCAAGATGATGATGTCCGGTTCCAACCTGCTTCTGATGGACGAACCTACCAATCATCTGGACATCGCCGCCAAGGAGGTCTTCGAGGATTCCCTCATGGACTTTCCCGGAACCCTGTTCGTCGTCTCCCACGACCGATATTTCCTCAATCGGGTGCCCACTCGCATCTTTGAATTGACGGAAAGCGGGATCACCACCTACCTGGGCGGCTACGACTATTATGTGGAAAAGAAGCAGTCCATCGCCTCCACCAAAGGCTATCTGGATCAGCTGGCGCGTCAAACCCCTTCCGCCGCCGGCGGGGAAGAGGCGGAGGAACGGCTGAGTGAAAAGGAAAAGCGGATGGAGGCCCGTCGTTTGGAAAAGGAACAGCAGGCCCAAAAGCGCCGTCTGGAAAAGCGGACCGCGGAGTTGGAAGCGGAAATCGCCGGTCTGGAGGAGCAAATCGCCCTTCTCGAAGGGGAATTGTGCAAGGAGGAGGTCTACACGGATTTCGAGAGAAGCGCCCGAATCAGCGAAGAACTGGCCGCCGCCAAGGCTTCTCTGGAGCAGAGCTACGACAGCTGGATGTCGCTTCATGAGGAATAGGGACGACCGTATCATGGAAAATTTTTTTAAATAGTAGTTGCAGTTATCAAAACAGTCACTTATAATAGTGGTTGAATTACAACGCATGCAATGAATCAAATATAATTCCGAGTGCAAAAAACGAAATGTAAAATGTGGAGGTTAATTATGGTATTTGAAAAGATTCGTGAGATTATCGTAGACCAGCTGGGCGTGGATGAGGACAACGTTACCATCGACACCAACCTGATGAAGGATCTGGAAGCGGATTCCCTGGACGCGGTGGAAATCATCATGGCGATCGAGGACGAGTACGGAATCGAAGTGCCGGACGAGGACGCGGAGAAATTCCAGGTGGTCAGCGACATCGTCAAATACGTGGAAGACAAAGCCAACTAATCGAAACGAGAAAAACAAAGACCCGGAGAGGCAAGCGCCCCGCCGGGTTTTTCTTTGCCGCATTCGGCTATTTCACCGGAAACGATTACAGCTCCAAGGCCGGGTAGGCGTCCAAGGTCAGATCATCCTCAAATCCCGCCTGGTGCCGGTAATAGGCCGCGCAGCCGATCATGGCCGCATTGTCGGTGCAGAGAATGGGCGACGGATAGCAAAGCTCAATCCCCCGTTTTCCGCATTCCCGGGTCAGCATTTCTCTAAGACAGCTGTTGGCCGCCACGCCTCCCGCCAGTACCAGACGCTCCTGCCCCAGCCGATCACAAGCGTTCATCGCCTTGGCCACGATCACATCCATCACCGCCTGCTGGAAGCTGGCGGCAATGTCCGCGGGATTGACCTCCGCCCCCTTCAATTTTTGGGAATTCAAGTAGTTCAGCACTCCGGTTTTGATTCCGCTGAAGCTGAAATCCAGACTGTCTTTTTCCAGAAAGACTCTCTTGAATTCAACGGCGTGGGGATTCCCTTCTTTCGCGATCCGATCGATCTTCGGTCCGCCGGGATATCCTAAACCCAGCACGCGGGCCACCTTGTCGAACGCCTCTCCCGCCGCGTCATCCCTGGTGCGCCCCAGCACCTCGTATTCCGTATAGCTTTTTACGTTGACGATGTTGGTATGTCCCCCGGAAACCACCAGTGCCATAAACGGCGGCTCCAATTGAGGGTGCTCTATGTAATTGGCACAGATATGACCTTGAATGTGATGCACCCCGATCAGCGGCTTATCCGCGGCGAAGGCCACCGCCTTTGCCGCGGCCAGGCCGATCAGCAGCGCTCCCACCAGGCCCGGACCGTAGGTCACTCCGATGAGATCCACGTCGTCCCATTCAATCCCCGCTTCTTCCATCGCCTGGGTCATCACTCCGTTGATATTGTTCAGATGGTGCCGGGAAGCAATTTCCGGCACCACTCCGCCAAAGACCTGATGAACCTGAATCTGTGAAGAAATGACGTTGGACAGGATCTTCCGTCCGTCCGCCATCAGCGCCACCGAGGTTTCGTCACAGCTGCTTTCAAAGGCCATCGTAATATGGCTCCCGTTTTTCATCTCGTCCGCTCCATTTCCTACCGCTGACTGGTAAATCTCTCCTGCATCTTCACGATGCACTGATTATCCGCGGTGAGATGCCGGCAATTTTCGCAGCATTGATAGTCCGTCATATTAAAGACGTCCACATCCTGCCGTCTGGAAAACCGATGGCAGTGACAAGCCGCATAGCTCATGTCATCTCCCGGGTCGTAATCGTAATTGTTGGAATAAGTACTGAATCTCATCACTATTTCCTCCGAAATTCTAAGAGTTTCAATCGAATCTCTCTTAGTATTTCATCGGAAACTTTTTTCTATTCATTCACCGGCGCAGGCTATTCTCTCCACATGATGATCGCGTCTTCCCCGTTGTCCTCGTAATAGCCCTTCCGCCGCCCGGCTTCCCGAAAACCCAAATCATAATACATGCGGATGGCCGCTTCATTGGAAATCCTCACTTCCAAGGTCTCTCGACACACCGCTTGATCCTCGACGCACCGCAAAAGCTCTTCCATCATTTTTTTCCCCAGTCCACGGCCGCGATAGTCCGGATGGATGGCCACGTTGGTGACATGTCCTTCGTCGAGGATCCTCCAGAGCCCCGCGTAACCCACGATTCTTCCCAAATTTTGATCTTCTGTGACCATATAAACAGCGATGGCGTTTTTTATAATCTCATCACGAAAGGACTGTTCGCTCCATGGAGTTGGAAAGCAAAGCTTCTCCAACTCGGCAATTTCGTGGATATCCCTTTCCTCCGCCCGGCGGATCACCTCGTTCATTCCTTCACCGCCCGCTGCGCTTCCTCACGCGCCGAAGCTTCTCCCGGCCGCTTGACCGCCCGCTGCGCTTCCTGTCGTTCCAGCAGCTTCCGTTCCGCTTCCGCTTTGCGCAGATAGACCGGAGACAGCTCGAAGTAATTTTTCGTCTCGCCTTTTTTCCACATCTCCAGGCCCAGCCGCGCCACCGAGGAAGCCTTTTGATATCTCAGCTCTTCGGGGACGAACTGCGTCGCAAAGATGATCTCTTCGCCCTTTAACGTGACGCGATATGTACTCTCGTTCCACTCTTCGATCTGCTTTTGATAAGGAGCGATCCCATCGCCGAAAAAGAGCAGCTCCGCCGTTTCGGACAGCGCGTCCGCCACCAGGTCCAGATACTCCACGATATCGTATGCGCCGTCCGGAATCCACTGCTTCAGGCTCCCGTCCTCCGTCCGCTGATACGCGCCGCCATAAACCTGACTGCGTCTGGCGTCGAAGATGGGGCACACCACTCCCGGAAAATCCGGGATATGGTAAACGAAGGACCTCAGTGTGGGCACGCTGACCACGGGCACCCCGATCACCTGGGCCAGGGCCTTGGCCGTGGCCATGCCAATGCGGATTCCGGTAAAGGAACCCGGTCCTTCGGAGACCGCGATCCCGGATACGCCGCCGATCTTCAAAGAACTTTCGTCCAGCAGCTTTTTCACCATGGGCAGCAGGTTGTGCAGATGGTTCATGGTCTGATCCGAACGGACCTCCCGAAGACGCCCGTTCTCATCGATCAGTGCCGCGGACGCCGCCGCCCCTGTGGTTTCAATTGCTAATAACTCCATACGCTTCCTCGTTTCCACGCTCCGGACCCCGTTGTTTCAGTCCAGGCGCTCAATTTCATACAGCCGTTCCGTCTCCGATCCGGAACCGTAAGCGATTCGGATCACCATGGTTCCCGGAGGAAACAGCTCCATGATCTGATCCGCCCATTCCACCACGCAGACGCCTTGGCCATAAAAATATTCTTCATACCCGATCTCGTCCATTTCATCGATGGTTTCGATCCGGTAAACATCAAAATGATACAGAGGGATTCTTCCCTGATGATATTCCTGGACGATATTGAACGTCGGACTGGTCACCATGGCCCGAATCCCCAGGCCCTCGGCAATCGCCTTGGTCAGCGCGGTCTTCCCGCTGCCCAGATCTCCGATCAGCGCCACCACGTCGCCTGGCACCAGGTGTTTGGCTAGCTCCAGGCCGAACGCTCGGGTATCCGCCTCATTCCTCATGACTTTTCTTTCCGTAAAATCCTCCATACCTCTTTCTCATTTCCTTTATCATAGTGTCCGCCGCTTCCCGCATTCAAAAAACCGGGTAACGACACATGGTCTATTATACCCGGTTTTACAGCGTTTCACAATCTCATCGATGCAGATATTTTGCGATGGACTTATACAGCAGGAAGGTGACCAGGGAATTGATTCCCGCCTTGAGCAGATTGAAGGGTACGATGATGGGCAGAATCATGGTCATCACCTCCGCTCTGGGCACTCCCATGAAAATCGGAGTGAAAATAATATTCCAGATTACCATGGACACCGTCATAGCCGCGATGCCGGCCAGAAGAGCGTAAATTGCCGTCCGTCTGGTCTTGTTTCTCTTGTAAATGGGTCCGGCGATCAAAACGAAACTGCCGGTGGCAAACACATGCATGGCGAAACCGATGATTCCGTCCGAGCTCAACAGCAGCGCCTGAAATGCGGAGGCTACCAGCGTCACCAGGATTCCCGCCGCGGGTCCGAACGCAAACGCTCCCACGAAAATGGGAATGTCCGCCGGATCGTACACCAGAAACGGCGCGGGAGGAAACGGAATGTGGATCACCGCCACCAGCACCACGGAAACCGCGGACAGCATCGCCAGCTTGACCATCAGCGCGGTCCGTTCCGACCGGCTCATGCCATTGAAGCTCATGGTCTTTTCATCTAAATTGCTCATTTCAACATCTTCCTTTCTCGTTCAAGCTTTCTAAAGGAATCTGTCAGGCTATGGGGGCCTGCCAAAATCGGCCGGCCGGTTTCATAAAAGAACCCCCGAACGGAATGTTCAGGGGCATGCGCACGTATCAACAAAATACCATCGATTCGTGTTTCTTTCATCCGGACTATACCGTCGGTATCGGATTGTCACCGATTCGGCCTTGCGGCTCGCGGACTCGTCACAGCACTGCTGCGCATCACCGCCGGTGGGGACTCACACCCCGCCCTGAAACAGATCTTTTTTACGGTTTATATTATAATACCACCATCGGGACGGTGTCAATCATCTTTCTCTCACCGCGGCCGATACCCCTTCGCAGAAGGTGGGATGAGGACGGATCACCGCCGCCAGCTGTTTTCTGGTCAGCCCGTTTGCCACCGCGGTGCACAGCTCCGCCACCAAGTCCGTGGCTCTGGCGCACATCAGCTGGGCACCCAAAATCACCTCGTCGGTGGGATCATAAACCAGCTTAATAAAGCCTCGTTCCTGATTTTCAATCACGGACTTTCCATTGGCCAGCATGGAAGCCTTACAGGTTTTTACCTCCCGGCCCTGTTCCTTGGCCTGATCCGCCGACAGTCCCACGGAGGCGATTTCCGGATCGGTGAAGATACAGGAAGGCACTACCCCTACGTCGATGCTCCGCGGAACCCCCGCCATGTGTTCCACCGCGGCAATGCCCTCCGCCGCAGCCAAATGAGCCAGCTGAATCCCGCCGATCACATCCCCGATGGCGTAAATCCCCGGCACCTGAGTCCGATAATTCTCATCCACCAAAATCTGGCCCCGGTTCATCGGAACATTCATTTCTTGAGAAAATAGCCCCTCCGTATTGGCTTGCCGGCCGATGGATACCAAAATCCCCTGCCCCTCAACACATTGCTCCTGTTCCTTTTCCGTGAAATAACAGCGCAGTCCGCACTGTGAATCCGCTCCTGCCGCCGGTTCGATCCGTTCCACCCGCGCTCCGGTGTGGATCTCCACGCCCCGCTTCTTCATGATCATGGAAAGATTCTGAGAAATCTCCCGATCCATGGTGGGCAAGATTCGGCTCTCCATTTCGATCACCGTCACCTTGCGGCCCAGATCGCCGTATACGGAAGCGAACTCCATGCCGATCACCCCGCCGCCGATGATGATCAACTGGGAAAAAGGCTGCTCCACCTGGGTCAGCAGCTCGTCGCTGGTCACCACACCGGGCAAGTCAAGCCCCGGAATGGGAGGCTTGGATGGTCTCGACCCGGTGGCGATCAAAATCTTACCGGCCTCCAGCTCCACCGCCTCCGTCGCCCCATCCCCCATTCCCTCGGCGGCTTCCACCATCACCGTTCCCGGTTTTATCACTTTGCCGCCGCCATGGAACACGTCCACTTTAGCGCCTTTCAAAAGCTGAGCCACTCCGCCGCGAAGCTTCTCCAGCACCAGCTCCTTCCGCCGGTTCATGCGGCCGCCGTCCCAGGTAATCTCCGGAGCCAGAATTCCCAGCTCTTCAAACTCGCTGACCGCCTTTCGATAATGCTCCGCCGCGTAAATCAAGGTCTTGGTGGGAACACAGCCCCGGTTCAGACAGGTCCCTCCCAACCGCTCCCGTTCTACCACGGCGGTTTTCATTCCCAGCTTCGACGCCCGGATCGCCGCTTCATAACCGCCGGGACCCGCCCCGATTACCACCAGATCATACGCTTTCCGTTCCACTCTGTCTCTCCTTCCGTAAAAACACATGCTCCATGAGCATCACCACCAGCATTCCGTCGATTAAACCGTTGGAAAGCAGATATTTAAAAATCTGAGGAAGCTCTGAAAAAGCTCCCGGGTCCACAAACATGACCCCTAGCCCCACCATTATGGAAATTCCCACGATGGTGTTTTCCCGAACACCGAACTCGATCCGCTTGAATTCTCTGAGCCCCTGCCCCACGATCATCGCAAAAACCACCAGCATGGCTCCGTATCCCACCGGCTGGGGAATCGCCGCAAAGAACGCTCCCACCGGCGCGATCAGCCCTAATACCACCATCATTGCACAGGCCAGCAGAAACGGCCGCCGGGCCGCCACACGGGTCATCTCGATCACTCCCATGGATGACGCAAAGGGCACGAAGCCGATGGTGGGAAAAGCGCCGGTCATCACTGCCGAAACGCCGTAAAACGCGGTTCCCCGATTCAATTGAGCGGAGTCCACCCTTTCTCCCAGCACATCCGCCATCCCGTTGAAGCTGGCAATCACATTCGCGAACAGCACCAGATAGCCCAGCAGGCACACCAGGAGCACGCTGATATCCACGGAAGGCGGCCCCCAGGCAAACGGCCGGGGCAGAGATAAAACGCCGCCGACGGAACGTACCTCCGGGGCGATTCCCAGCAGAAGGGCCGCAATCCAGCCCGCCGCCGCGCCCACCAGAGTGGCCACGCTCTGTAAAAAGCCTTTTGCCTTTAAATTGATCACCAGGATCAGCACCACGGTCAAAGCGAACACCAGCACGCTTTTGCCGTCGATCTCCGTCCGCTCCGCGGACAAGCCCATCATTCCCTTGATCAGCGACGGGCTGAGCTGCAGAGACATCAGAATGAGGAACACTCCGTTTACCATAGGAGTGAACAGCTTGACCACCTGCTTCATCCACCCCGAAAGACCCAGGAGGATGATTAAAACCCCCGCGATCAGCATGCCGCACTCCAGCTCCGACCGCAGGTCCGCCAACGGCTTTCCGAAGGCGGCCGCCGAAGTGGACAAGATGATCATCATCCCGGTCCAAAGACCTGCCGGCGCGTCGATAATGGGATATCGGTGTCCCCACTTCGCCTGGAGGAAGGACATCGCTCCGCAGAGAAAAAAGGTCCTCTGCATCATGGCCCCGATTGCCTCCTGCTCCAACCCCAGATAACTGCCTACCATCACCGGTACGATGGCGGCCCCCGCCAGAAAGTAGATCACGTGTTGAAAGGCATAGGCCAGAGTGGGTCCGGCGGCCGGCCGGTCCTCCAACTGATATTTCATCTTCGTTTCCTGTTCC
>CAUHLX010000069.1 GCA_959606705.1 uncultured Bacillota bacterium
TCAATCTTTTGAAAACAAGCTGTTGATGATTCAACAGTTTTTTTATAGAGAGAAACAGGAAAGGAGAATCGTGAAGGATGAAAATAATTACTTGGAATGTAAACGGCTTACGGGCTTGTTTGAATAAAGGATTTTTGGATTACTGCAAAGAGACGGAGGCGGATATCATCTGCCTACAGGAAACAAAGATGATGAAAGGACAGGCGGAGGTTCCGTTGGAAGGGTATGAAGAGTATTGGAACAGCGCGGAGAAAAAGGGCTATTCCGGAACGGCGGTTTTCACGAAGGAAACCCCGCTTTCCGTAACCTACGACATCGACGCGGAAGGGCACGATACGGAAGGACGCGCGATTACCCTGGAATTTGAGGACTTTTACCTAGTGACGGAGTATACGCCAAATTCAAAGGACAAGCTGGCGCGAATCGATTATCGCATGGAGTGGGAGGACGCCTTCCGGGATTACGTGAAAAAGCTGGATGAGAAAAAACCGGTAATCATCTGCGGAGATCTGAACGTAGCGCATCAGGAGATCGACTTGAAAAATCCCAAGACCAACCGAGGCAGCGCCGGGTTTTCCGACCAGGAGCGTGAAAAGTTCGGAGCGCTTCTGGAAGCGGGCTTTGTGGATACCTGGCGCAGTCTGAATCCGGAGGTCACCGGCGTCTATACCTGGTGGTCCTATCGGTTCAACGCCAGAGCCAACAACGCGGGATGGCGCATCGACTACTTTCTGGTATCCCAGCGGTTTAAGGAGAAGGTCCGGGACGTGATCATTCGCGGGGATGTGTCAGGCAGCGACCATTGTCCGGTAGAGTTGATTTTAGAACGGTAGCGAAGCTCCTTATCCCAAGGGATGATCCAGAGGCTTGATCTCCTTGTGATAGATTTGGCGGAGGAACAGCAGCGAGGCGATCAGGGAGACCGTTTCCGCCAAAGGAAAGGCCACCCACACTCCGTTGACCCCAACGGCTCCGGCCAGTATCCAGGCCATGGGCAGGATCAGCACCAGCTGGCGGAGCAGGGACACGATCAAGGAGAGCACGCCGTGGCCCACCGCCTGGAAGATGGTGGAGGCGGCGATGCCGATGGCTGCCGGAATAAAGCATAAGCTGATCAGGCGGAGGGCGATGACACCGATGGACAGCAGCTGAGGAGAGGCGTTGAACATCCGGAGCAGCATCGCCGGCGCCAGATGAAACAGCAGTGTCCCACAGGCCATAATGACCAGCGCGGTGTACAGCGTCAGCTTAAAAGCGTGCATGAGGCGCTGTTTGTTGCGAGCGCCGAAGTTGTAGCCGAAAATAGGCATGGCGCCCTGAGTAAGGCCGAATACCGGCATGAATATGAAGGATTGCAGTTTGAAATAGATTCCTAACACCGCAACCGCGGCTTCGGAGAACGCGATCAGAATTCCGTTGAGCCCCACCAGCATCACGGAGCCGATGGATTGCATCAAAATGGCCGGCGCCCCCACGGCATAAATATTTTTGACTACCTTTCCACTGAAATGAAACCCTTTGAAGTGGATTTTCACTTCGTGCTCCTTGCCGAAAAGGAAAAACAAGATCAGAAGCATGGCGAAGAACTGACCGGTTACGGTGGCAATCGCAGCTCCCGCCACACCCATTTTGGGAACGCCCAGGAGCCCGAAGATGAAAATAGGGTCCAGAACGATGTTGCTAACGGCCCCCAGCAAGCTGCAGATCATCGGCAGGATCATATTGCCCGTCGCTTGCAGTATTTTTTCACTGCAAACCTGAACAAAAGCAAACAGAGAGAAGATAGTGACGATAGCGCAGTACTGATGCCCGTATTCCACGACGACACCGCTGTCCGTAAAGGCGGATACGAAAGGGCCGGACAAGAACAGGCCGAAGAGGGCGAACGCGATCCAACTGAAGATGCCCAGGAAAATTCCGTGGGCGGCTGCCGAGTCCGCTTCCGCAAAATTACGTTCACCCAGACGGCGGGAAATCAAGGAATTCAATCCCACACCGGTACCCACGCCCACCGCGATCAAGAGCATTTGAACGGGGAATACCAGGGAGACCGCTGCCAGAGCCGGTTCGCCGATCTGTGCCACGAAGATGCTGTCGATGATGTTGTACAATGCTTGAATCAGCATGGAGAACATGGCGGGAAGGGACATGGTAAACAAAAGCTTCCCGACGGGCATGGTGCCCATTTTATTGGTGGGGATCGGTTGATGATCCGTAAGCTCTGTCTGGGACTCCCGAATTTTTATCTTTGGTTCATGGTTCATTTTTCTGTACTCCTGTCTATTTCTGCCTTCTTTTCCGTCCACGCCTTCCGCTGATTGCGTGCATGGTCATCTTAGTATTATACCAAAGAAAATTTTTATATGGAACTTTTTTCACGGTTTGCCCGTCTTAATTATATGTGTTGGCAATTTTAACTGAAACGATCAAAAGGAGTGTGTGACAGATGAAGAAAATTCTGAGCATGGCATTGGCGGTTTGCCTGCTGTTTTCCACGGCCTCCGTCTCCGCGTTCGCGGCCGGCGGAAGTGACAAGGAACTGGAAAAGGCAATTCAGACCGTAAAAAAAGTAGTGGATATTCCCAAGGAATATACGGAGTTCGATTATTCCTCCGGCGAGTTTTCGCAGAATGGGAGCAAATCCACGGTCTGGTCTCTGACCTGGTCCGATCCGGATGGAAACGGCAGCATTTCCGCATCGGTCGATACCACCGACGTCAATCATATGGACACCGACGGAAGAGGAAACCTGCTGACCTACGGCCGTTATCAGTACGATATCGACAAAGAAGGGCTGGCAAAGGTAAGCCGTTCCGAAGCGGAACGGACCGCCCGGGCGTTTCTCAACAGCGCGATGCCCGACGAAGCCATCGCCGGAGGGATGCGTCAGGTAAAGGAAAGCGAAAACAAAGCGAATTCCTACAATCACATCTTCGATTACATGTTCTATCATCAGGAGATTCCGGCGTCCTTCCTCACCGTCCGGATCGAAGTGGACAAATACACCGGCATGGTCACCTCGTTTCAGGGATTTCCCGCGGGGAACAAGCTGCCGTCCTATCCCTCCCAAGATGGAGTGATCGGAGAAGCCGCAGCCAAAGCTTCCTATTTGGACAAAGCGGGCGTCACGCTGGCTTATCACTCCAATTTCGATTATAAGACGAAAAAGCTGACGGTATTTCCGGCCTATCAGATCGCGGATCGTTCCAGAGATACCTTAGCCGTCGACGCAAAAACCGGTGAATTGAAGCGATTTTCGTTTTCCGCGCACATGGTGTATCTGGACAGCGGAGAGGGAATGGCCAAGGCTTCCGGCAACCAAGCCCGGGACGAGGCCATGTTGACTCCGGAAGAGCAGGCGGCGGTCGACGGCGTGTCCGGATTGATCAGCCAGGAACGAGCGGCGGATGTGATTCGCAAAGCGGCGCCGGGGTTGTCGGCGGACAGCAAATATGACAGCATTTCTTTCAATAAGAATTCCATCGATCCCGACCGCTACATCTGGAATGTCAGCTTTGAAAACGCCTATGGTTCGGTAGATGCCAAAACCGGAGAGCTGCTGTCCTTCTATGTGTATCGGGATAGCGCCAAGAGCGGGAAGACCGTGACGGAAGACGCGGCACGGAAGACTGCGGAAGCGTTCGCAAGGCAGATCGCTCCCGAGACCTTTGCCAAGTGCAAGCTGGAAAAACAGATCAAGGCGGTGGACGAAAGCACGAAGGACAGCGCCGAAACATTCTCCTTCCGTTTTCTGCGCCAGGAAAATGGAATCGACTTTGTGGATAACGGAATTACAATTACGGTAAACTCGGATGGTCAGGTAAGTCAATATGATAAAACCTGGTATGACAGCGCGGAGTTCCCGACGGTGGAAAACGCCATCAGCGCCGATCAGGCGTTTGACAAGCTGAACGAGATCGGTCATTTCGGTTTGGCATACGAAAGGACCGCTGTGAACGACCAGGAGGCCTCTCTGGTTTACGAGTTCGGCGATTCCCTGCGGACGGTTCTCATCGATCCTCTCAGCGGAGAACGGTTGGGCGATGACGGAAAGGCCTATCCGGATTCCGGACTGCCGGAATATACGGACCTCAAAGGGCACTGGAGTGAAAACGTAGTCAATCAGCTGCTGGAAAACGGCTACTATATCCAGGGTACGGAATTCAAGCCCAATCAGCCGATTACGCAGCTCGGTTTTCTAAAATACCTGTATTCACCGGGATACTCCACCGTGGATCAAGACAATTTCTACCGAATGCTGGAACGGAACGGGATTTTGAAGCCCGGAGAAAAGAATCCGGATCAGCAGCTGGCCCGTCAGGATGCGGCCAAATATCTGATTCGTTATATGGGATTGGAAAAAGCGGCGGCACATCCTGAAATATTCAATGTGGTGTTTAAAGACTCCGTAGCGCAGGAGTACAGGGGATACGCCGCATTGTGTCAGGGGCTGGGCATTATGAAGGGGGACAAGAACAACCAATTCAACGGCTCGAAGGTGATGACCAACGCCGAAGCGGCCAGCGCCATTTATCAGATGCTCGAGATCAACTAAAACGAGATCAGGCTGCGGAAGGCAGCGATGCATGAGAAGATAAAAGCGTAATCTTTATCGATGGAGATAGAGATTACGCTTTTTTTGAAAACATTCCTTCGTTTTGAGTCGATTCTAAAACGATCTTCAGCTGATCCTCGTCCCGATCCGATGAATCCAGCTCCACCAGGTCGTAAATCAGCGGGTCTTGCAGGAGGCGGCGCCAGACGGTGTAGCTGGCTCGGATAAACGAGGGAGTCAGCGTCATCCGACGTTCGATCAGCGGACAGCGATAGGGCAGCTCCAGAGGAGAAAGGATCAAAACCAGGCGTCCATCCTCATAAAGATGAGGGGTAAGGGGGAAGAAGCGGCACTGGAGCGGCCGCTGTGTTCGGGGACAGTGCGGCGCGCAGGTGCAATGCACAAAATAGACCTTTCCTGTCCAGGAATCGGGGAAATCGTAATCCGCCGCGTTTTCGGCGCTCCAGCTTAGCCAGGTCTCCTCTCCGGTAAAGAGCTTCTCTTCTCCGGGCAGGAGATAAATTCCCAACTCGAAATCCTCCTCGCCGTCCTCCTCACAGGTACAGCAGGCCGCGCCGCAGAGAACGCCGCAGTCGGAAGCCAGCGGACTGACCCGATCCAAAAGCCGATAGATCGCTTGGTATGTCGTTTTTCTGATTGTACTTTTCATAGTTTATATTATAGTGGAAACCGGCTGATTCGGCAACCGGAATCGTTTTGCTCCCGGCTGGTTTCGGTTCTTTTTCTTTTGACCGCCGTATACTATCATGATATAATGTG
This sequence comes from uncultured Bacillota bacterium, assembly GCA_959606705.1. Lineage (GTDB taxonomy): Bacteria > Bacillota > Clostridia > Peptostreptococcales > Anaerovoracaceae > CAUHLX01. Next base: position 5,336 of record CAUHLX010000069.1, read on the forward strand.
TACTCGGAGATTAAAAAAGAGCATTAGGTATATATATAAGAAGAAAAAGGAAGAAAAAAATGAGTGAAAGGTTAAAGCTAGGGATCGATATCGGATCGACGACCGTAAAGGTGGTTTTACTGTCGGAGCACAATCAGATCCTGTTTCAGAGATATGAACGGCACATGTCCAATGTGTTTGAAAAGGTGGCGGAGCTGGTGGGCGAGCTGTGCGGCCAGTATCCGGAGGAGGAGGCTGCGGTGACCATCACCGGGTCCGGCGGTCTCGCTTTGTCCAATTTGCTGGGGATTCCTTTTGAGCAGGAGGTTATTTCCTGTTCGAAAGCGGTGGAACAGTTCATTCCTCAGACCGACGTCGTCATCGAGCTGGGGGGAGAGGATGCTAAGATCACTTTCTATGGGGCGACCATCGAACAGAGAATGAACGGAACCTGCGCCGGAGGAACCGGAGCCTTTATCGATCAGATGGCGGTCCTGCTCAACACCGACGCCAGCGGATTGAACGAGGCGGCTAAAAATTATAAATTGATCTATCCCATTGCGGCGCGGTGCGGGGTGTTTGCGAAAACGGACATCCAGCCTTTGATCAATGAAGGCGCCTCCATGGAGGATTTGGCGGTTTCCATTTTCCAAGCCGTAGTCAATCAGACCATCAGCGGCTTAGCCTGCGGACGGACCATTCGAGGAAACGTAGCATTTCTGGGCGGGCCGCTGTCGTTTTTATCGGAACTGCGCAAGCGCTTCATCGAGACGTTGCAGATCGCGGAGGAGCAGATCATCTTTCCGCAGGACTCCAAATATTATGTGGCGATTGGCGCCGCTTTGCTATCGGAACGATTCGAGCCCACCAAGCTGAGCGATCTTCTGGAGCGAATCACTCACGCCAGTCCGGAGAGTCTGTCGGAGACCAAGCACCTTCCTCCGCTGTTCAACAACTTCGAGGAATTTGAAGAATTCAAAGAGCGGCACGACCGCGATAAATTAAAGCGCAAGGATATTCGCAAAGCGAGAGGAAAGGTCTTTTTGGGGATCGACGCCGGCTCCACCACGACCAAGGCCGCGCTGATCGACGAAGACAAGTATTTGCTTTACTCGTTCTATCGCAGCAATGAAGGAAAGCCTTTGGAGGCGACCATGATCATGCTGCGGGAGCTGTACGAGCAGCTGCCGACCGGTACTTACATTGCCAACGCCGCGGCCACGGGTTATGGAGAAGGCCTGATCAAGGCCGCGTTTCAGGTGGACATGGGAGAAATCGAAACCATGGCTCACTACAAAGCCGCGGAGGAGTTTCTGCCGGGAGTGGAGTTCATTCTGGACATCGGCGGACAGGATATGAAGTGCATGAAGATCAAGGACGGGGCCATTTACAACATCATGCTCAACGAAGCGTGCTCTTCCGGCTGCGGGTCCTTTATCGAGACTTATTCCAAGTCCGTTAACATGGGCGTCGAGTCCTTTGCCAACGAGGCCCTGTTTGCCAAGGCGCCGGTGGATTTGGGTACGCGGTGTACCGTGTTTATGAATTCCAGAGTGAAGCAGGCGCAAAAGGAAGGAGCCACCATCGGGGATATTTCCGCGGGGCTGTCCTATTCGGTCATCAAAAACGCGCTCTATAAAGTCATTAAACTGCGGGATGTTTCCGAGGCGGGAGAGAAGATCGTGGTCCAGGGAGGAACCTTCCTGAACAACGCGGTGCTGCGCAGCATTGAAAAGATAATCGGCAAGGAAGTGGTGCGTCCGGATATCGCCGGGATCATGGGAGCCTACGGCGCGGCGCTCATTGCCCGGGAAAACTATGTGGAAGGGACGGAGTCCAGCATCATCGGCTTGGACGATATGAACTGCTTCACGGTCAACAATTCCCACACCCGCTGCGGCGGCTGCGAAAATCACTGTATGCTGACCATCAACAAGTTTGGCAACGGACAGAGGTTCATTACCGGCAATCGCTGTGAAAAGGGGGCCGGCAAGGAAAAGAACGAAGCGGATCTCCCCAATTTATATCAGTATAAATACCAGAGATTGTTTTCGTACGAACCCACGCCGGAGGCTTATGCCAAGAGGGGAGTCATCGGCATTCCCCGAGTGCTCAACATGCACGAAAATTATCCCTTCTGGTTTACCTTCTTCACCGAGCTGGGGTTTCGAGTGGTACTGTCGCCGGCGTCCTCCAAGCAGATTTTCGAGCTGGGCATGGAGTCGATTTCTTCCGATACGGTCTGCTATCCGGCCAAGCTGGTGCACGGGCATGTGAAATGGCTGGTGGACAACGGGGTGAAATGGATTTTCTATCCCAGCATCAACTTTGAGATTGAAGAGGATCCCACGGCGCCCAACCATTTCAACTGTCCGATCGTGGGGACCTATCCTGAAGTGATCGCCAACAACATGGACGACGTGTTCGAGGAAAAGGGAGTGCAGTTCAGCCATCCCTTCCTGCCTTATGACAATGACGAGCGCTTGATCAAGCGTCTTTACGAATTCCTGAGGGAAAGCAACGTGGGGATGAACGAGGTGTCACGAGCGGTCAAGGCGGCCCGACAGGAGGATAAACGCTTCAAGGACGACATCAAGCGGCAGGGCGCTTACGCGCTAAAATATCTGAAAAACAACAACAAAAAAGGGATCATTCTGGCCGGGCGTCCTTACCACCTGGATCCGGAGATCAATCACGGCATCGACAAGCTGATCGCCACCTTTGATATGGTAGTGCTCACCGAGGACTCCATTTCCCATTTCACCAATCTGTGGAGACCCATCCGGGTACTGGATCAGTGGATGTACCATTCCAGGCTGTACAAGGCCGCGGAGGTGGCGGGACGGAACGACGACATCGAACTGATTCAGCTCAATTCCTTCGGCTGCGGTCTGGACGCGGTGACCACCGATCAAGTGGAAGAGCTGCTGAAGAATAAGAACAAGCTTTACACCGTGCTGAAAATCGACGAGGGTTCCAATCTGGGGGCGGCTAAAATCCGGATCCGTTCACTGAAAGCGGCCATGGAGGAACGGGAAAAGAATCACGTCAAGCACAGTATGGAGGAACAGCCTTTTGAACGGACGCTGTTCACCAAAAAGATGAAAAAAGATTACACGATCCTGGTTCCCCAGATGTCGCCCATCCATTTTCAATTTTTGGAGACGGCGCTGTCCCACGGAGGCTATAAGGTGGAACTGCTGCCTTCCGTGGATAAGAACGCCGTGGACGAAGGGCTGAAGTACATCAACAATGACGCTTGCTATCCCACCATCGTTACCCTGGGTCAGATTATCGGAGCGTTGAAGTCCGGAAAATACGATCTGAACAAGACGGCCTTGATCATGTCCCAGACCGGAGGCGGCTGCCGGGCCAGCAACTATATCGCGCTGCTCCGCAAGGCACTGCGGGATCTCAAAATGGAACAGATCCCGGTGGTTTCCCTGAATTTCGGAGGCTTGGAAACCAACCCCGGCTTTACGATTTCTCCGGGGGTTTTGAAACGAGCGGCGATGGGATTGGTGTACGGCGATGTGTTTATGAAGGTGCTGTATCGTACCAGGCCTTATGAAGCGGAGCCCAGGAGCGCTGCCCGGCTCTACGAGAGCTGGGTGAAACGAGCAAAGGAGAATATTGAAAACGGCAGTCTATCGGAGTTTCGCAGGAATATTCCCCGGCTGGTGGAAAGCTTTGACCGCCTGCCGCTGCTGGATATCAAAAAGCCTCGGGTGGGCGTGGTGGGAGAGATACTGGTAAAGTATCATCCCATGGCCAACAATGATATTGTGGGGACCATCGAAGCGGAAGGGGGAGAAGCGGTGGTGCTGGAATTGATCGACTTTTTCCTGTACGGAATGTACAGCAAGCAGTTCAATTACAGGTACCTCTCCGGGAAATATGCGGCGATGGTGAAGAACAGCGCCGGGATTCGACTGATCGAGCTCTTTCGATCCGGGGCGAGAAAAGCCCTGGAGGAGAGTGAGCGTTTTGCGCCGCCGCCGCCCATCGAGGAAATGGCGGAAAAGGCAACGCAGATTATTTCCTTAGGCAACCAATGCGGGGAAGGCTGGCTTCTCACCGGTGAAATGGTGGAGCTGCTGGACAGCGGTGTGCGAAATATCGTCTGTCTTCAGCCGTTTGCCTGTCTGCCTAATCACGTGACGGGGAAGGGCATGATCAAGGCACTCAGAAAATATAATCCCAAAGCCAATATTGCGGCGATCGATTATGATCCCGGGGCTAGTGATGTGAACCAGCTCAATCGAATCAAGCTCGTGATGGCCACCGCCTTCAAGAATTTGGAAGAAGAGGAGGGCCAGGTCCGCACGGTGAAATCCGTGGGGACGGAGAAACGGACGGTTGGGAAAAAGGAACGGGAAAAAGGAACGGGAAAAAGAAAAAAACTGGGACGATGACTGGGAGTTGGATCCCGTGAATCAAGAATAACAATTCGATAAAACCGGTGAAATGAGGAGGAAGCGACGACAATGAGAGCGGTATTAACAGTAATCGGCAAAGATCAAATCGGCATCACCTACGCGGTGACATCCGTGCTTGCAAAGTATCAGGTCAATATTTTGGATATCAGTCAGACGATCCTGCAAGGCTTGTTCTCCATGATCATGATCGTGGATCTGGAAAAATGCGAGGTGAAATTTGAAGAGGTTCAAGAAGCTCTGGAAGAAAAGGGCAAGGAGTTAAACCTGTCCGTGCGGATTCAGCATGAGGATATTTTCAAATCCATGAACCAGATCTAATCACAGAAGAAGGAAAACGACAGCAGAATCGAGGTTATATATGATAAATACGGAAAACATACTCAAGACCATTCGCATGATCGATCGGGAAAAGCTGGATGTGCGGACCATTACTATGGGAATTTCCCTGCTGGACTGCATCGACGGAGACGCGAAAACGGCCTGTGGTAAAATCTATGACAAGATTACGAAGAAAGCGGAGCGCTTGGTGGAGGTCGGCGAGGCCATTGAGAAGGAGTACGGAATTCC
>CAUHLX010000070.1 GCA_959606705.1 uncultured Bacillota bacterium
AGATGATCGTCCAGGAAAAACTCCCTGGTGTTGGCCCATACGTCCACGCTGTCCAAAGCCACGTAAATCGGCAGATCTCCGATCATGGAAACTCCGTGTTCGTTGGCATAAGCCTTCAAATCATCCCATTGTCTGCGGAATAGAAACTGCGTCCCCTTCCAAAAAAACAGTTCCTCAGCCAACTGCTCTTTGACTCTTTCCAGGCTGCCGGCCTCGCGATAACGCAGCGGCTCCTCCCAGCCCGTCCAAGCCTCACCGCCGTGCGCGTCCTTCAACGCCATAAACAGCGCGTATTCTTCCAGCCACCGATGGTTGGCCTCACAGAATCCGGCGAAGGCCTCCTGCTCTTCGGGGAAGCGGGGAAAGCGGCGTTTCAGACGGGAAACCGCCTTCCGCAGAACGGCAAACCGCCGGCGATAGAGCCGATCAAAATCCACCTGCCTGGGATTCTCACCCCAGGAAATTTCCTGATACTCCGCCGGCTCCAGCAAACCATCCTCACACAGGACATCCAAATCGATGAGATAGGGATTCCCCGCAAAAGTGGAAAAGGACTGGTAAGGAGAATCTCCGTAGCTGGTAGGACAAAGAGGCAGGACCTGCCAATAGGACTGGCCCGCCGCTTCCAGGAAATCCACGAATTCACGGGCCGCGGAGCCCATGGTTCCGATCCCGTAGGGAGATGGCAGAGAGGAAATGTGCAGAAGCACTCCGCTTCGTCTTCCGAAATCCTTGATCTCTGGCGTTTTCTTCGTATCGTTCTTTGACATGAGGCCTCCGTTTTCCGCATTTTTACTCTTCTATACTATAACCCGAGCCGCGCTCCTGCGCAACCGCAGCCCCCGTCGTTTTCGGATCCCGATTCGGTTCACCGGACGCGGGCTCCCCGTTTTTCTTCTTTGCGGAACGCCTAATTTCCTCATGGTAAAAGTAGTTCACGATGATCGGCGGTTCCCCGAACGGGCGCTGCGAGGAATCATCATTCCGCAGGTATAATAATCCGCTTTTTTCCGCCAGCCGCCGCATTTCTCCGTCGAGAGCTTCCCAATAACTGCGGCTGCCCTGCCGGTATATTTCCCGATACAGCGGGGTCAGCTCAGGATAACGCTCTGCGACGTAGTCCAAGATCACCGTCTTGAAGCTGCCCCGCAGGTTCAGGTTTTCCAGCCAAATCAGGCTGCACCGATCAATCACCCGTTCCACAATTGCCGGAATATCCGTAATCTCCGGAAAGATCGGGGAGATAAAGCAGGTGGTACGAACGCCCGCGTCATGAAAAGCTTTCATGGCCGCCAGCCGCCGCTCGATGCTGACCGCTTCGTCCATGTCCGTCCGAAACGCTTCATCCAGCGTATTGACGGACCACGAAACACGGGCGTTGGGGAATGTCCTGATCAAATCCAAATCCCGCAGCACCAAATCGGATTTTGTGGCGATCGTGATTTCCGCTCCGCTGTTTTGAAGCTGTTCCAGCAGCGCCCTCGTCCTTTTACAGGTTTCTTCCTGTGGGTTGTAGGGGTCGGTCACGGAACCGATAAACAATCGTTTCCCTGCGTATCTCCGCGGCTTTTGAATTTCAGGCCAGTATTTTGCATCCAGAAAGCTTCCCCAGGGTTCCGCGTGGCCGGTAAACCGTTTCATAAAAGAGGCGTAACAGTATTTGCAGGCGTGGGTGCAGCCCACATAGGGGTTCACCGAATAATCGCCTACGGGAAGATTGGATTTGGACAGTATGCTTTTTACTTGAATGTCCCGTACCTTAATTTCGTTTCGATTCATTTTTTAGAAGCTCCTTTGCACCCCTTGCCGGAGGGTGTCGCCGCAGCCGTTCAAACAGGTATCATATACCCCGATGCCTCGATGCCTCGATCTCCCGGCTCTCGATACGGTGACAGCCCCGCCCCTGCCCTTTGTGCTTTCGATGGTGGAATGAAATTTCGTTTGCCCGGCCGCGGTGAAGCGTACGATTTTGCTGCGCCGATCGGTTTTGGATTCCCCAAAATCAATCTAGCCGCTTTTGAGGAATTTTTTCATCGCGGCGCTGACGGTTTGCTTTGTGGCGGAAAGACGTTCACAAATCTCACCCTGCGTACAGCCGGCAATACCGATTGACATAGGTATGAACACGCTCTCTCCTCATTTGCCCTCGCCGAAAGTACGAAATTTGATCGTCCGATATTTTACTAATTTTCAACGTAACATGTTAACCTGTTTTTGTAAAGCTCCAAATGGAAGAGATGGATCATGAATATAAAAAAAGGGATGGGTGGAAACGAGATATTTGTTTTAGATGATGCTGGCCGCAAAGCGGAATGCGTGATTACCAAGCTGGTCGATATGGTTTATCTGAAAAGAGAACGGAGCTGAGCGCAGAAACGAGATGACCGATGAACGGCCATCTCGTTTCTGCGTTTTCCGATCAATCCTCCACGTAGCGGATAAAAGGAAACCGGCGCATCAGCGCCACCAGGTCCACCACATCATAATTCTTGGGATACTTCAACGACAAGCGGACTTCCACCGCTCCGTCGTTTAAATTTTTTGCACTCATATAGAGAATTTCGATCTGTCCGGTGCCGAAGGCCTCCTCCAGCAGCTGTTCCACATTCTGGTCCGCGTCGATGTGGAGCGTGATCTGCTGAGTGATTCCCTCTTTGAAAAATTTAGTATGTAAAATGACCTGCAGCAGCACGATCATCACGGTGACCACGATTCCCATAAAGTACAGACCGCAGCCAACCGCCATGCCCACTCCCACCGTGGCCCACAGCCCCGCCGCCGTGGTGACTCCGCTCACATTCTGATTGCGGACGAAGATGACCCCCGCGCCCAGAAAACCGATGGCCGCCACCACGCTGGCCGCAATACGGGAGGGATCCAATCCCACACCCGTGCTGCCCAGGATATCCTGAAATCCATATTTTGAAACGATCATCATCAGAGCGGCGGCCATGCAGACGATCAGATGCGTGCGAATGCCCGCCATCTTGGAACGCCGTGAACGCTCATGACCGATCGCTCCGCCGCAGACCGCCGCGATCAAAACCCGCAGCAGATATTCCAGCTGTATCATGACCCAAGCTTCCATACCCATTCCCTCCGTTTTCCGTTCTATTCTTTGCAAATATTCTAGCAGATGCGGGAAGGGAATAAATTGTGCGTAAAAAAAAGAAAATAGATTAACTTTGTAAAAATTACAAGGACCGGCCACCCCTTTATCCATTTGGAAAGCACACTTTTTCAGCCTGCCACATACCTTATATCACGGGACATTTTCCCGATAGAAAAGCTTATGGAGGATGTTAATTATGTGCAGATGTAATAATAGTGTAGTTGCCGGAACAACCAACAACCAGAACAGCAGAACCGTTACCGAATACATTCCGGTGACCATCACCTATTCCGTATCGCCCGGCGGTTCGGTAGGCGGTGCCAACACCGGAAACAATTCCTGCAATTGCGGATGCAACTGTGGATGCAACTGCTGCTGCGGATGCGGCTCCACCTGTTCCTGCCGTTCCTGCGGTCTCTACTAAAAATAAAGCCGCCCACAGCGGGCGGCCTACTTAGCACAACGCGCGTCATCCTCCTGAAAAAAGGACTCCCTTCCCGCCGCACATCGGGATCGGGGGTCTTTTTTCATTGCTGCGCCGCGGTTCGTCTGCGCAGCAGCTGGGCCAGCACTCGGCAGCCCTGTGAGAGATCCTGAGGACGGGTATACTCCTTGGGCGAATGACTGATGCCGTCCACGCTAGGCACGAAGATCATGCAGGCCGGCAGCTCCTGTGCGAATACCTGGGCGTCATGTCCCGCCCCGCTGTTCATGCGAACATAAGGAATTTCCAGCTCCGCCGCCGCCTGTTCCAAATCCGCGATCATAGCCGGATCCAGCGCGGCAGGCGGTTCGTCGCAAGGGTAGAGCACCGACACGCCGAAGCCCCGGTCTCGAAGCTCCTCCACATGCCGCTCCAGCATTTCCTTTCCCTGCCTCAGATACCGCAGCTCTCCGTCCCTCATATCCACGGTAAAGCGAGCCTGATCCGCGATCACGTTGCTGACCCCCGGCTTCACGGAAAACTCCCCCACCGTCAGCACCGCCGAGTCCGAAATCTTCCGGATTTCCTCCGTCATGGACACGATCATCCCGGCCGCCGCGGCCACGGGATCCTTGCGCATGTTCATCGGTGTGGTTCCCGCGTGATTTTGATGTCCCGTCACCGTAATTTCAAAAACGGAAAGGCCCACGATGTTCTCCACGATTCCGATGGGAATCCCCTTCTGGTCCAGATAGGGTCCCTGTTCCACGTGCAGCTCGACGTACTCCTTTAAATGAGGATGCCGAACGCCGATGAGGCCCTGCGGATCGTAGCCTGCTTCCCGCATGGCTTTGGAGAGCGGAATTCCCGCCTCATCCGCGTAATCCAGCTCTTCGGCCTCCATCACTCCCAGAATGGAACGGCTCCCGATATAGGCCAGAGGATAACGGCTTCCTTCCTCTTCCTCCAGCGCCGCCACCTCCAGCGTGTAATACGGACTCCAGCCCTGTTTGATCAATTCTCCCACCGCGGAAATCGCCGTGACCACCCCCGCCGCGCCGTCGTACCTGCCTCCGTCTTTCACGGTGTCGATGTGAGAGCCCACCAGCACGGTCTCCTTCACCTGTCCCTCGAGCCTGCCAAACAGATTGCCCAGGCCGTCCTCGTAAGTCTCAAGTCCCGCTTCCTCCATCCAGCGGCGCACCAGCTTCTTGCCCACCCGGTCGGAATCCAGATAGATCGCTCTCCAGATGCCGCGCTCCGAAGTGGTGGCTTCCGCCAGCTCGTTCAGACGCCGTTCGATCACCCCGCCCTGTTCCGGGATCGGTCTTATTTGTCCTTCCTTCATTCGTTGTGTTCTCCTTTCTTCCCTGTCATTTCCTTCTTCCAGCTTTGTAAAAACGTCTCGCCCTTTTCGGTAATTTGGCTTCCCTGCCGGGTACGTCCCACCTTGATCAGTCCGTAACGCTCCAGTTTTTCAAACCGGGTCCGCAGCTGCTCGGGGGAGAGCGGCCCTTCCGGCCTGCTCTGGGAGAGACGGCACAGCTTGTTTCGTCCCAATACCGCTCCGTTTTGCATGGCTCGGTGCAGCTGTTCCAAAAGATAGGCCAGCTCCTCCGCGGTCTTTCGTCCGTTTTCCGCGATCACCGGCTCCCATAGCCATTGCTCTCCCGCAGGCTCCCCTCCTCCGTACGTCCGAAACTCTTCGGGCAGATCAGCTGGAGCAATCTCCTGATGATCGCAGAGAGTCTCCAAATAGTATACCAGATTTTGCAGCTCACGCACATTCCCGGGCCAGGGATATCGGAACAAAAGCTCCATCGCCTGGTCGTTCAGCCGTTTCCCGCTGCCGACCTCCCGGAAAAAATGCTCCAGGAACAGGGGAATGTCTTCCGCTCGCTGGGACAACGGCGGAATGTGGATGTGCAGAACCTTCAGCCGATAGTACAGATCCATCCGGAAACGCCCCTCCCGAACCATTTGAAACAAATTGCGATTGGTGGCCGCGATCACTCGCACGTCCACGGGAATGATCCGATTACCGCCCACCCGCATCACTTCCCGTTCCTGGAGCACGCGGAGCAGCCTCTGCTGAATATGGGGAGACACATCGCCGATTTCATCGATAAAAATGGTCCCGTTGTGTGCCATTTCAAATAAGCCCGGCTTGCCGCCCTTCAACGCTCCGGTAAAGGCACCCTCCTCGTACCCGAAGATTTCACTTTCGATAATGCTGTCCGAAAGGGACGCCAGGTTCACCGCTACGAAAGGATACCTGGCCCGGACGGATTGATTGTGAATGGCCTGTGCGAACATTTCCTTGCCCGTACCGTTGTCTCCGGTCAGAAGCACGGTGTAGTCGCTGGCGGCGATCTTGTACACCTCCTGTATTTTCCCCCGGATCAGCGGACTTTTTCCGATCAGCTTGTCCAAGGTGTATTTGGCGACGAAGCCCTTTCGGGACAGCTTTTTCCGCACGTCCGTCTCCAGCTCCTGAATCCGGGTCACATCTTGGATATTTAGAATGAAGCCCGAATCCTCTCCTTCGTTTTTCTGGCGATTGACCAACAGCTTTCGATCCCGGTAATCGATCAGCTCCGAGTAAAGATCTCCGTCGTAACGGATCATGGCCGACAGCTCCGGGCCAAAAGGAATCTCACGATAATCCTTGCCGATGACATCGTAATATTCCGTACCGGTGAGATTGAGAAAGGTCTTATTGCAGAACAGCACCCGTCCGCTTTCCTCCGTGCAGAATATTCCTTCGTTTATAACCTCTAAAATCCCGGTTATGCTCTTGTTGATCACCGTGTGGTAACGATTGATGCCCCGGAGCTCCTTCTGATACCACTCCTCGATCCCGGCCAGCTTTTCCGCGGACAGTCCGAGGGCCATGAAAATCTCCATCACCGTGGAAATACTCAACGTTCGAAACTCCACGTCGATCACTCGTTTCGCCTGCGCCATCTGAGGCAGGAATTTTCCCGGCGTCACTACGATCCCCGATGAAACCATCGCCGCTCCCGGATAATACGGCCGAAGCCTGAGGTGATTCACCCCTACCTGTTTCAGCTCCTCGATCAGCTCCAGAGACGCCTCTCGGCTGCTTCCGAAGGCGGAAACCTCCGTGCCGGATTCGATGCTGATCAGTTCCGGCAGTCTGGTCATCTCGATATTTCTCCGGGTGACGACCGCCGGAACGCCGCTTCCCTTGGCGGTTTCCTTCCCGTCCCGCACTTCGGTTCCGCCTCGGACTCCGCCGGCTTCCACCGCCCGTCTCACCGCCTCGCTGGAATAGATCACCAGCGCGTATTCCTTCCCATCGAAAGCGGGAAGCTCCTGCCGCGGCACCCCCACCTCCGTCTCCAGAGAAAACAGACAAAGCTCCTGCTTCGGAGCAAGCAGCTCGGTCAATTCTCCCGCGATGAACTGGCTGGTATGCCAGTACGCCGAAATCACCGCGATCCGCTGCCGCTGTTCCCCCACGATCCGCTCCGTCATCTCTTCCTCCCATTCTCTTGTTCGGCTTTCGCCAATTAAGTGATTAATTAAGTTATTTGCAAACCATATCAACACAAATATTTTACCCCAATCTTAGACAGAATACAACACGTCCTTTTTTGTTTTGGTGTAATCACACAAATATTTATCAAATACTTTGTGCCTGTTTTACCGGGATTTGCAGGGGAAGACAGGGTCGCCCCACCGCGCGAGCTCCACGCCTTCCCCTAAATTTCAAGGAGACCCTCCCGGTTTGGCATAGGACTTGCTTTTATACTATCGTATCATTTATATTTTTCACCGCCGCCCGCGGGCGGGCGGGAGACAGGAGGTTTTATCTATGGATTACTTAAAAATTGCCAACGGACCGGTCATGTGGCTGGTCTGCGGTCTGGGGGTCGGTCTGGTCCTCGTACAGTCGATATTGTTTCTGAAAAAGTCAATCACCAGCGGCAGAGAATTGGGCATCACCAACGACCAGCTTAAACACGCGGTGAAGGCCAGCACGATCTCCGCCGTAGGGCCTTCTCTGGTCATCCTGGCGGGCATGATTTCCTTGCTGGTCACCATGGGCGGTCCCGTAGCCTGGATGCGTCTGTCCTACATCGGTTCCGTGCAGTTCGAGCTCATGAGCGCGGAGTTCGGCGCTCAGGCCGTGGGCGTGTCCCTGGATGGTCCGGACATGAACGCCATCGCCTTTACCAACGGCGTCTGGGTTATGGCCCTGGGTTCTTTCGGCTGGGTGCTGTTCACCGCCCTCTGTACCCACAAGATGGACAAGTTCAGAAATGTTCTGGCCGGCGGCCGAAAAGCCTTCATGCCCATTCTGTCCGTGGCGGCCATGCTGGGTGCCTTCGGTTACCTGGCTTCTGATCGAATCATGCGTTTTGACCAGGGCACCATCAGCTGCGTCGCCGGATTCGTGCTCATGGGACTCATCGTTTTGATCAATCGCAAGCTGCAGAAGCAGTGGCTCAAGGAATGGGCCATGTGCATTTCCATGTTCGGCGGCATGCTGGTCGCCGTGGCGCTTTATTAAAGAAAAAGGAGGATTGCCATTATGGAAAATCAAGTTCAAAATACAAGCGGCACCGCTCAGCTGGATGGGGAATACATGCCCTTCATCGTTCGCTGGGGCCGGATCACCAACCTGATCGGCGTAGCCCTGTGCTTCCTGCCGGCTCTGGTTCTCACCTTCGGCTACGGCTTCAACCCGGGGCTGACGGCCATCATCACCGGCGCCCTGGCCCAGGTCAGCGGCAGCTGCATCTTCTGGTTCGTGGAACCCATCTCCTACTTCCCCGTGCTGGGAATTCCCGGCACCTATATGGCCTTCCTGGCTGGCAACGGCTCCAGCTTGCGCCTGCCCTGCTCCGCCGCGGCTCAGGATTCCGCGGGAGTGGTCCCCGGAACGGAAGCCGGCACCATCATCTCCACCGTGGGCATCACCGTCTCCATCTTCATCAACGTGGCGATGCTGTCGGTGGGCGTAATCCTGGGAACCTCCGTGCTCAGCAAGCTTCCGGCCTCCGTGGTGGCGGCTCTGGGATTGATTCTTCCGGCCTTGTTCGGCGCCATGTTCGCTCAGTTTGCGGTCTCCCAGCCCAAGATCGGCGGTGTGGCGATCGTGCTGGCTCTGGGCATGACCTATCTGGCCAAGATCGGAGCGCTCTCCATCTTCCCGGGACAGCCGTCCTACGTAATCATTATCGTGGCGGTATTCGGCACCATCGGAATTTCCAAGTTCATGTTCGGCAAGGGCTGGATCAAAGCGTAAGGAACGGATCGGGCCGGCTGTCGGCCCGACGGACGGAAAGGAGCAACTCACATGTCAGATTACGATATCATCATCAAAAACGGCTTCATAGCGGACGGAACCGGCGCGCCCGGCCAGTACGCGGACGTGGCGGTCAAAGGCGATCGAATCGCCGCGGTGGGCCGGCTGGAAGGCGCCTCCGCTCAGCGGATCATCGACGCCGGCGGGCACTTGGTCTGCCCCGGCTTCATCGATCCCCACACCCACGAGGAAACCGTGGCTCTGTTCGACGGGGATTTCGAGGTCTACCTGAAAATGGGGGTCACCACCACCATCAACGGCAATTGCAGTCACTCGATCACCCCCGGTCCCTCGGAAAATGTTTACCAGTATTATTATAAAAACGGTCTGATGACCAAAGAGGGCGTAGAACGGTTTAATGCCGCCGCCCCTAAATGGAAGGACTTTGCCGGCTTCTGCGGCGTTCTGGAGGACTCGGGCATCAACATCAACATGGGTCTGCTGCTGGGCCACGGAACCATCCGCTGGACGGTGATGGGCGGCTCGAAGGACCGCAAGCCCACCCCGGAGGAAAACGCCCTGATCCATCGTTATCTGGAAGAGGGAATGTCCCAGGGTGCCCTGGGGATGTCCACCGGTCTGGCCTACATCCCCAGCAGATACGCCGACACCGACGAGCTGGTGGACTGCTGCAGCATCGTCAAGAAGTACGACGGCACCTACGCCACCCATGGCCGTTACTATATCGGTATCCTGCCCTCCACGGAGGAAGCCATCGAAATCGGCAGACGTTCCGGCTGTCGGGTACAGGTTTCTCATCTGACCCCTACCTCGCCCGAATCCTTCGACGCCATTTTGGCGGCCCGAAAGGAGGGCATTCAGGTGGCGGCGGATACCGTTCCCCGAAGCGCGGGTCACTGCATGCGCAAGGACCGGCTGATTCAGTTCATCATGGCCATTTCCAGCACCCTGTTCGATATGGGCGTGGAAGGTGTCAAAGCGGCACTGGCTGACAAGGAAGGCCGGGAGGTGGTCCGCAAGGAAGCCTTTATTCTGGGAAATGACATGACCACCATGCTGGTGATCAACACTGGCAATCCGCAGCTGGAGAACAAGAGCATTCAGGAGATTGCCGACAACCAGGGCCGCGGCGGCGACGCCTTCGACGTGCTTTTGGATCTGATCGGAGACGGCAACGAATACACCTTCTGGCTGGGCGGCCCGGTACGTGGAGATTACCCCTTGGCTCCCCATCCGCAAAACGTACTGGACAATCCCTACGTCATGGTGGGTTCCGACCGGATTTTCGCCGAGCCTTGGGACCCCAGGTCCTGGTATGAGCTGCAGCGCCGGGGATCCTTCCCCATCTTCATGGATATGTACCGCAAAAAAGGAATTCCCGTGGAAGAAATCGTTCGTCGAAACACCTCTCTGGCGGCCAGCCAGTTTGCCATTACCGACCGCGGTCT
>CAUHLX010000071.1 GCA_959606705.1 uncultured Bacillota bacterium
CAGCGGAAACAGCAGAACAAAGGCGGCCAAAGAGCTGGGGATCAGCCGGACCACGCTCTATGAAAAAATGATGAAATACGAAATCGGCGGGGAGCTGGATGGTTGAAGGGGACTGGCACCGACGTGCTAAAAATCCTTTCAATTCTCGACATGTTCGGAAAATCTAACAAATTATCCGACAGAGCTTACATGAATGTAAGGAAAACAGTACACTAAAATCCATATTTAAATACAGATGTTCGAAAATCCTTACGTTTTTTCGCAAAATCCGCGAAAAAACGAGGGATTTTTTTATGCCCTGAATGCTTGTCGCTTTAAACCATTGAAATTTCAGGCCTTCTTAATTCTTTTTTCAGTTGGAACGAAACTTGCAATTTTATTAAAACGAAACGATCGGAAGGGATCTCGAACGCGGGAGCGCGAGAGAACGAACGATGCGTTGACAACAGCCTTTGGAAGAAGTGTGTATGAGGAGGAATGAGCGATGTTGAAAGACAAAGTAGCTATCGTAACAGGCGCTGCCAGTGGAATCGGCTATGCCACAGCGGAAGCCTTCGTGAAAGAAGGGGTCAAGGTGGTTATGGCGGATGTCAATGAAGAACTGCTTTCCGCAGCGGCCGAAAAATTGTCGGGCGACTGCTTTGCGGTGGATTTGAGCAAACGTCAGGGCTGCAGAGACCTGGTGGATTACACTCTGGAAAAGTACGGAAAAACGGATATCCTGGTGAACGTGGCCGGAATTCAAAACGTGGCTTCGGTGGAGGATTTTCCCGAAGATCGCTGGGATTTCATGATTTCGCTGATGCTGACCGCGCCGTTCCTGCTGACCAAATATACCTGGCCGTCCATGAAGGAGCAGGGCTGGGGCCGGGTGATCAACCTGAACTCCATTCACGGGCTGGTCGCGTCGGAATTCAAGTCGGCTTACGTTTCCGCCAAGCACGGACTGATGGGCTTGACCAAAACGGCGGCCCTGGAGGGCGGAGCCTATGGGATCACGGTAAATTCCATCTGCCCGGCCTATGTGAGAACGCCTCTGGTGGATAATCAGATCGAGGCTCAGGCTCAGAATCACGGAATCAGCAAGGAAGAGGTAGTCAGCAAGATCATGCTGCAGAAGGCGGCGGTCAAAACCCTGCTGGAGCCTTCCACCGTGGCGGAAGTCGTAAAATTCCTCTGTTCGGATGCGGGCAACAATATCACCGGTTCCGCGCTGACCATCGACGGAGGCTGGACCGCGGGCTGATCCACAGGCCCTGCTTATGGGCCTGTTGAAAATAAGCTGTTTCATAGTTAATTGAAAGAAGAAGGAGGAAAATCATGATCGGAGTAATTGGCATAGTCATATCCCTGCTCTTATTAATGTATCTGGCTTATCGAGGCTGGTCGATCATCCTGCTCGCCCCCATTCTGGCCTGCTTTGCGGCAGCCTTTGCGCTTCTGGAGGGTGGAGAATTCCATTTGATGGCGACGTATACGGAAACCTTTATGCCGAATCTGGCGGGTTACATCAAGTCCAATTTCCCCATGTTCATGCTGGGCGCCGTGTTTGGGAAGGTAATGGACCTTTCCGGAAGCGCGAACGCCATTGCTGAATTTATTACCGAAAAAATCGGAAGAGGCAAGGAGATGTGGGCCATCGTCCTGTCCTGCGCGATCATTACATACGGCGGCGTGTCTCTCTTCGTAGCGGCATTCGCCATTTATCCCATCGGAGCGGCTCTGTTCAGAGACGCCGATATTCCCAAGAGACTGCTGCCTCCGGCCATCGCGCTGGGTGCGTTTACCTTCACCATGACGGCGCTGCCGGGAACCCCGCAGATCCAGAACGCCATCCCCATGACCTACTTTGGAACGGACGCTTTCGCGGCTCCCATTCTGGGAATCGTGGCGGCGATGATCATGCTGTTCGGCGGAATGTTCTGGCTCACAACCAGATTGAAGAAAGCCAAATCCAAGGGCGAGGGCTACGGAGATCATCCCAATGAAAATCTGAAGATCATGGATCCGTCGGCACTGCCGCCATTTGTCACTTCTATCGTTCCGATTATCGTCGTGATCGTTGCCAACTTCACCTTCTCCAAATGGGCGCTTCCCGCAATGGATTCCTCTTATCTGGAAAAGGGCTATAATACCACCTTCGGTTCCGTGGTAGGAACCTGGAGCTTGGTGCTGGCGCTGATCATCGGTATCGTATTAGTCGTCGTGTTCAACTTCAAGAGATTTGAAAACGGCGTAGTAGAATCCCTGAAGGAAGGGGTCAACGGCTCGCTGCTGGCAGTCATGAACACCGCTTCCGAGGTAGGCTACGGAAACGTAATCAAGTCTTTGGCCGGGTTTGCCATCGTGGCCTCGGGAATGCTGTCCATCTCTTCCAACCCGCTGGTGGGCGAAGCCATCGCTTCCTCCGTTCTGGCCGGGATCACAGGCTCCGCCTCCGGCGGTCTGTCCATCGCCCTTTCCACCTTTGCGGAAGGCTTTATGGAAACCGCGGCTCAGGCCGGAATTCGTCCGGAAGTGCTTCACAGAGTTGCCGCCGTTGCTTGCGGCGGTCTGGATACGCTGCCTCACAACGGCGCGGTTATCACACTGCTGGCCGTCACCGGGATGACCCACAAACAATGCTATGCCAACATCGGCATGTGCACCGTCGTAATCCCCACCATCGCTACGGTGGCGATCATCATTCTGGGTTCCTTCGGAATTGCTTAATCGACACATCGGAAGAGGCGCCTGCCGCGGGCCGGCGTCTCTTGCAAGTGACTGTCAGACCGACAGTGTAAAAAGGAGGAGGTTTCAATGATCAACAAAATCAGAACCGCTCAGGAAGCGGTGGCCGGCATCCAAGATGGCATGACCATCATGGTTGGCGGTTTCCTGGGGACCGGGTCCCCCGAAATTCTGCTGGACGCTCTCGTGGAAAAAGGTGTGAAGCATCTGACGGTCATCGGCAATGACGGCGGTCTTCCGGCCTCCGTTACGGGCACTACGGACCGTGGAATCGCCAAGCTGCTCACCGCCGGGATGGTGGATCACATCATCGCCTCCCACGTGGGTATGAATCCCATCATCGGCAAGGGAATGAACGACGGTTCCCTCAAATGCACGTTGGTCCCCCAGGGCTCTCTGGCCGAAAAAATCAGAGCGGGCGGCGCCGGTTTGGGCGGAGTCCTCACCCCTACGGGCGTGGGCACCATCATCGCCGACGGGAAGGAGACCGTTACCGTCGATGGAAAAGACTATCTGCTGGAAAAACCGCTGAAAGCGGATTACGCGTTGATTCGCGCCTCCGTGTGCGATCGATTCGGCAACTTCAGCTGTGCCAAGGCTACGAAGAATTTCAATTACGTGATGGCGATGGCCGCGGACACGGTAGCCGTGGCGGCGGAACAGCTTTACGAAGTGGGAGAGAAGGATCCCGATACCTATTCCATGTCCGGGATCTTTGCGACGTATATTGTTGGAGGTGAGAAACCATGGCAGATTTAAAGGCGAGAATCGCGTCCAGGACTGCGAAAGAGTTTAAAGACGGATATGTGGTAAACCTGGGGATCGGTCTACCGACCATGGTCGCCAACTATCTTCCAGAGGATGTACATGTGGTTCTTCATTCGGAGAACGGCTTTACGGGATTGGCGGGAAGTGCGGAGAAGGGAAAGGAGGATGTGGACGTAATCAACTCCGGAGGGGCGTATGTGACACATACCCCGGAGGCGAACTTCTTTGACACCGCCATGAGCTTTTCCATCGTCAGAGGCGGACATGTGGACGCCACGGTACTGGGCGCCATGGAAGTGGATGAACGGGGAAATCTGGCCAACTGGATCGTTCCGGGCAAAATGGTGGCCGGAATGGGCGGAGCCATGGACCTGGTGGTAGGGGCCAAGAAGGTCATCATTTCCATGCTGCACACGCAAAAGGGAGCCCATAAAATCCTGAAGGAATGCACGCTGCCTTACACCGCTCTCGGAGTAGTGAATCTCATCATCACGGAGATGGGGGTAATGGAAGTGACGCCGGAGGGCATCGTCCTGAAGGAACTGCATCCGGATTATACGCTGGAGGAGATCAAGGCGGCTACCGGGTGCGAGCTTATCATCAGCCCCGATCTGAAACCCATGGAGGAGGAATAGCAGGATGAAAGATGTGAAGAAGATAGTCATTGCCGGTGCCGGAACCATGGGGTCATCCATGGGCGAAACCTTTGCCAAATACGGGTATGACGTGGTTCTCTACGATGTGTTTCCGGCGGCTCTGGAGAAGGCGGAACGACTCATTCACCTGAATCAGGAGACGGAGGTGTCTGAGAAAATCGTCACGGCGGAAGAGTCCGCGGCCCTTCTGGAACGAATCTCCTATACCGGAGAGAAGGACTGCTTCCAAACCGCGGATTTCGTGGTGGAGGCCATCCTGGAAAAGCTGGAGATCAAGCATAACTTTTGGGGAGAGGTTTCCAAGCTGGTGCCCAGAGACGCTTTGCTGGCCAGCAACACCTCCGGGCTTTCCATCAGCCGGATCGCGGAGGTCGTGGAAGGACCGGAACGGTTTGGCGGCATGCACTGGATCAATCCACCCCATCTGATTCCGCTGATCGAAGTGATCCAGGGAGAGAAAACCAGTGACGAGACCGCCGAGGCGATCCGTGACATGGCTCTGGCAGTGGAGAAAAAGCCGGTAATCGTGCAGGACGCGCCGGGATTTGCTCTGAATCGCATTCAACTGGCGGTGCTTCGGGAATGCCTCCACATTGTGGAGGAAGGAATCGCGGAGCCGGAAGCGGTGGATGACGTGATGAAATACGGGCTGGGCATGCGCTACGCCTGTCTGGGACCCTTCGAGGTCTGCGATCTGGGCGGATTGGATATTTTCTACAACATTGCGTCCTATCTGTTTGCGGATCTCTCCGACAAGAAGGAACCCTTCGGAATGCTGGCCGACCGGTTTGAAAAGGGACAGTACGGTGTAAAGAACGGCGCGGGTTTCTATGATTATTCCGATGGCAAGGACGCGGAGAAAATCAGATACCGTGACCAGATGTTTACCAAGCTGGCAAAATGTCTGTTTGAGTAGGCGGCAATCGGGTCCGATTGTCTGTCATAGAGATTTACGCACCACCTGTCATATGGATTTACGAACCACACAGTACACACACAACACACTCCAATGAAATGAACAGCACACCAACAGAAATGTCATAGGAAACGGACCTCCGAACCATTCGAAGTGAAATCGAATGATCGGAGGTCCGTTCTTTTGTGACAAGGTGTTTTGGCCGAGAGACGGTTTTTCGCAGGAAGCGGTTTGAAAGAGACTTGTGGCGTTTTCAAGTTTCATGGCACTTCGACCTTTTAAGAAAAACTCTTGTTTTTGGCCGAAATAAATGGAGCATAACGGGAAAAATGTGGGCAAAACGGCGAGTTTTCGTGCTGTTTTGTCTTTTTTTCGACTTTTTTCCACGAGATAGAAAAATGGGTCGAAAGCGAGCGCGGCTTTTCGACCCATTTCGGTTCTTTTCTTAGAAAAGCCGAAACCGATCTGACACCGGATCGATTTCGGCAGTTCGCCTTTAAAACAGCTTGGACAGCGCGGCCTCACCCTCTCGAACTTCCTCCACCTTGATGACGAAACGGGCGGTCCCGCCGTTGGAGTGGCCGTACATGTAGGCGATGTTGATTCCGGCCCCGGAGAGCGCCAGCAGCACCTGATTCAGAGAGCCGGGGACGTCGGGTGCTTCAATGCAGAGGACGTCGGTGAGCTTGACGGCGAAATCCTGTTGGCGAAGGACCTTGACCGCGGCCTCCGTGTCGTCCAGCACCATTCGCAGTACGCCATAATCAGCGGTTTCCGCGATATTGAGCGCAGTGATATTGATGTTTGCCTGGGTCAGAGTTTCGGTGACCTCTTCCAGCTTCCCAGGTTCGTTTTCAATAAAGACAGATACTTGTTCGATGATCATAATCGCATTCCCTCCTTTTCCACTAAAGCTGACGTTTGTCGATGACGCGCTTGGCTTTTCCGGTGCTGCGCTCCAGCGTCTTATGTCCCACCAGCTTCAAATTGATGCCGATGCCCAGAACACTTTCGATCTTGTGCTTGATTCTGTGCTTCACCTCATCCAGCTTCGACAGTTCGTCGGTGAAGTATTTGTCGTCGATTTCCGCCTGGATTTCCAACGTATCCAGGGCGCCCTTGCGGTCCACCACCAGCAGGTAGTGCGGCTTGGCCTCGGGAATGGTGAGCAGAACGCTTTCCACCTGAGAGGGGAACACGTTGACTCCGCGGATGATCAGCATGTCGTCACAGCGGCCCAATATTTTTTCCATCCGCACGGTGGTCCGTCCGCAGTCGCAGGGCTGGTAATTCAGCGCGGAGAGGTCGTGGGTCCGGTAGCGCAGCAGGGGCATGGCTTCCTTGGTGATGGTGGTGAAGACCAGCTCGCCGTGAGCGCCTTTTTCCATGGGTGCAAGAGTATCCGGGTTGACGATCTCGGGAAGGAAGTGATCCTCCTGTACGTGCAGGCCGTCCTCGTACTGACAGCTGCCGGAAACGCCGGGTCCGATGATTTCCGAAAGCCCGTAGATATCGTGGGCCGTGATCTGAAGACCCTCTTCGATTTGACGGCGCATGGCGGGGGTCCAGGGCTCGGCGCCGAAGAGACCGATGCGCAGAGGAAGATCCTTGGAATCCACTCCGGCGTCCGCCACCGCTTCACTGAGATAGAGCGCGTAGGAGGGCGTACCCACCAGAACCGTACTTCCGAAATCCTTCATCAACTGGACCTGCTTGGCGGTGTTGCCGGTGGACATAGGAACCACCGCGGCGCCCAGCTTTTCCGCGCCGTAATGGAGCCCCAGGCCGCCGGTGAACAATCCGTAGCCAAAGGTAACCTGCACGATGTCATTTTTATCCGCACCGGCGGCGGCGAGGCAGCGGGCCACCACCTCGGAGAAGATTTCCACATCGTTTCTGGTATAGCCGACCACCGTGGGTTTTCCCGTGGTGCCGGAAGAAGCGTGGACCCGTACCACCTCGCTTTTGTCCGAAGCGAACAGGCCGAAGGGATAATTGTCCCGAAGATCCTGCTTTTCGGTAAAGGGCAGCTTTACGATGTCATCCGCGTCGTTGATATCTCCGGGCTCCACCCCCAGCTCCTGCATTTTTTTCCGGTAGAAGGGCACGTTGTGATATACGCGGGCCACTGTCTTTTTCAATCGCTCGCTTTGCAGCGCGTGCATTTGATCCCGGCTCATGGTTTCCATCGGTTCGTTCCAAATCATGCTGTATTCACTCCTTTTTTATCTTCCGGCTCGCGGCCGGTTTTTTTACTGTTTCAATCACCATTTTGCCGCTCCCGCATATTCTAATATCGAAAGTGATTTCAAATTAAAAGTCTGAGGAGGTAGTTCCATATGAGAAATTGCAACGGTGGAGGCATTGATGACAGCCTTCTTTTCTTTTTCCTGCTTCTGATCCTGATCATTTGCCGGTGCGGCACAGCCGGAATTGGCGGCGTGTTCGACGACAACGACTGCTGCTGCTAATCCTTTGAACCGCTAGCAGTTTGAGGAAAAAGAGGTTCCGCGTTTGATCCGCCGGA
Source organism: uncultured Bacillota bacterium (assembly GCA_959606705.1). Taxonomy (GTDB): domain Bacteria; phylum Bacillota; class Clostridia; order Peptostreptococcales; family Anaerovoracaceae; genus CAUHLX01. The sequence continues at coordinate 7,598 of CAUHLX010000071.1, forward strand.
TCAAAAAAGCCTTCCTGTCTCACAAGAGACGGGAAGGCCCGTGGTACCACTCTTTTTGTCGAAGCTCTCGGAAAATCTTTCTCGAGGGCGTAATTATTTCGACCGCTCAGGACAAGCACCGGGGTGCCGATCCGTATCTCTGTAACGGGAGAAGCCCGCGCAGGCCTACTTTGTCGTGCGGTTCAGCCTGTGAACTCAGGGGAGAACTTCGAAATTGCCTCTGCCGCCGGCTTCCACCATAACACCGGCTCTCTGTCGGACAGAAGGACAGCTCCTACTTTGCCCCGTCATCGTCATTTACCATATGTAACACCCCTATATTATAACGAGGCCGTACATTTGTCAATCCGAAAAATCGGAATTCGAAGGAGCATCCGAGGCCGGGCGGCCGATTGGCGGACGGCGGCGGCCCCGCAGAGTGAGGAGATAGAGAAGGGCACAGGCGGCGGTGAGGACGGCCATGGAAAGGTACATGCCCCGGTAGCCGAGGAACGGTAAAAATCCACCCAGAATCAGCGGACCGATGCCTACTCCCACGTCGAGAAAGATGTAAAAGGTGGAGTTGGTCAGTCCCAGGCGTTTGGGCGGTGCCACCTGAATGGCGATTGCCAGGCCGCAGGATTGGACGACCCCTAAGCCAAAGCCGATCAAAGCGGCCGCCGTTAGCAGTGTGACGCCGCTGTGTGTCTGGCTGAGCAGCGCCATTCCCGCCAGAAAGGAAAGAAAGGCGGGAAGCATGGTGACCAGCTCGCCCTTGGAATCGAACAGGCGCCCGGTGAAGGGACGGGAAACCAGGATGGCCGCCGCGTAGACCACAAAGAAGAAACTGGCGGCCGTGGCCAGGTGAATTTCGGCGGCAAAGGAGGTGAGGAAGGAAAGGAGGCTGGAATAACCGAAGTAGATGATGGCGCAGACCACGCTGATGGGAATGGCCGAGAATTCAAAGAAATCATTCCAGTGGAGCCGGCCCTTCCGACGGGCGGCGGCCGGGTGGCCGGATGTCGGATGGTCGGTTTCGACTTCCGGAACGGAGAGGAAAAGGGCGTTGATCAGGCAGAGCGCCGCCGCCGCGGCGCAGACCACAAAGATGGTGGAGAAGCCGCCGTGCTGGGTGAGGAACATTCCCAGAAAGGGACCGATGGCCGCGCCCAGCGTGACGCTGAGCATGTAGTAGCCCACTCCCTCGCCCTGACGGCCGCGGGGGATAACACTGGTGACGATGGTGCTGATGGCGGTGGCGGTGACCCCATAGGATACACCGTGGAAAAAGCGGATCAGGAACAGAGGCGCAATGGAGCTTGCGAGAAAATAGAGCAGGGACATGGCCAGCTCCAAAACGGCTCCGGCCAGCAGCATTCTTCGGCGGCCCACCTGCTCCAAGCATCGTCCGCAGAACAGACGTGCAACCAGAGCGCCAATGATGTAAATGCTGGCGGACAAGCCCGCCACACCGGGAGACGCGTTCAGCGTGTGCATGGAATAGTCCGTGATCACCACCATGACCACGTAATAGTTTAGCAATAGAAAGAAATTGACCAAAGTACCCATTAAGAAGTCTTTGGTCCACAGCTTGTTTGGATTCGCTGATTGAATTGAATTGATCGGTTCCATCTGATTGAAAGCCCTCCCGCATTCCTGGAAAAAGCCGCGTATGGCGGCCGTTAATTTTTATTCTATCATTGATTGCTAATTAATTAAAATATATAATAAACCATATCTTTATAACTTAAAATCTATAAAAAAGAGGGGTGACTATGGAACTGCTTCAATTGAAATACTTTCAGGTAACGGCTCGGCTGGAAAATATGACTCGCGCGGCCGAAGAGCTTCACATCGCTCAGCCATCCCTGAGCAAGACGATCTCCAGACTGGAGGAGGACCTGGGAGTCCCCTTGTTTGACCGACAGGGAAAGCGAATCCGTCTGAACCGGTTTGGCAAGGTGTTTCTGGAACGGGCGGAACGGAGCTTGCGGGAGCTGGAGGAAGGCCATCGTCAGTTGAAGGATCTGGCGGGGGCGGACCGGGGTTCCGTGGTGGTGGGAGCGGCCACCGCCCGGCTGCTGCCCAACTTGGTGAGGGATTATCTCACCGGGAATCCCTCGGTACGGTTCCGCCTGCTGCAGATGGCGCAGAAGGAGGAGCTGGAGCAGAAGCTGTTGGACGGCACCATCGATTTCAGCATTTCATCCCTGCCGGCCGAGCATCTGGAGCTTCGGTGCGAGCCGCTTCTGGTGGAAGAAATTTTTCTGGCGGCGCCTTCCGATCACAGGCTGGCCGGGAGAAAGAGCGTGAAACTGAGCGAGCTGGCGGAGGAACCTCTGATTTACTACACCACGGAATCCGGTCTGCGGGAGATCATGAACCGCTTTTGCCGTCAGGCGGCCTTTGAACCCAACATCGCTTTTGAGTGTACGACGCCGGAGGTGATTTGCAGCTTGGTGGAGGCTGGACTGGGACTGGCATTTCTGCCGGACTATCTGTGGAGCAGTGTGGCACCCGAGTCATTGACGAAGCTGAGGCTGAGGGAGCCCGCCTGTAAACGGACCATCTGGCTGTCCTGGGTGAAGGACCGGTATCAATCCGAAGCCGCCGCGGATTTTCGTGATTTCGTAATCCGATATTTTGCCCGGGACCCGGAAGATATGGTATAATAAACACCATAGGACCGTAAGGTT
>CAUHLX010000072.1 GCA_959606705.1 uncultured Bacillota bacterium
ATAGGGGACCGAGGGAACATCCACGGGAGGAACCCCGGAAAGGGAGTGGGCAAGCATGCCTGCACACGTACGAAAAACAACTTTTGATGAATTTTTTGAGCGGCGAAACGCTTTGATCTACCTGTATCAAAAGGGGGATCTTTCGAAAAAGGAGTTCATCGAGGAACATTATTTTTATATTATGAAGCTTCATTTGAAGCCTTTTCAGAGGATTGATTCTTTTGAAAAGGGGATTTATAATTACCAGTATTTCAACGCGATCGCCAAGTACAATCAAATGCAGTCTCGGGATAAAAAGCTCCAGGAGAAGCATCCCGAGCTGGTGCGGGAGATCGAGGAAAAGACGCGTCATTCCTATCGAAAGAAGGATGAAGCGATTCTGAAGCTGCTGCGGTTTTTGAACTATGAGAATGTGGAGGCCTATTTCATCAAAGCCAAATCGGAGTTTCTCGACAATCGATTGATTGAGATCGTGCTGTCCGATTACGAGGATACCATTCTCCACACCATCAGCCCGCGCGTCCTGGATGAGCTGCGGGACGAGGGCGTGATGCGGGAGGAACGGCGGCGTTCTCGCATCGATAACTACGTCAACCGCAAGTATTAGAATGGAATGAAGCAAGGGAAGCACCGGCGCGGGCTGGTTGAAAGGGGCTGAATTTGGAGCATTTTATCGTATCATTCAACGCTGTGGCACCGATTTTCTGCATGCTCGCGCTGGGCTATTTCATGAAGTGGAAGGGTTTATTCAAGGGAGCTTCGCTGGAGGTGATCAACAGCGTCTGCTTCAAAGTGTTTTTACCCATACTGCTGTTTTACGACATCTATCAGACGGAGCTTGAGAAGGTGATGAATCCCCGGCTGATCCTGTTCGCCGTCGTGGTGGTCCTGGCGGAGTTCCTCGTGCTGTCGGTGGTGGTTCCCATCTTTGAGAAGGTACCGGCCAGACGAGGGGTTCTGATCCAGGGAATTTTCCGAAGCAATTTCGTCATTTTGGGGATTCCCATGTCCATGACGGTGTTCGGTCCGGAGAGCACGGGAGTGGCGGCCATGCTCATCGGCGTGGTAGTGCCCATGTACAACGTGCTGTCCGTACTGACGCTGCAGCTTCACGGACCGGAGAAAACCAGCCTGGGCTCGGCGGTGCGGGGCGTTATGAAAAATCCCTTGATCATCAGCGCGATTCTGGCCCTGGCTGTCCTGTTTTCGGGTCTGCGCTTTCCGACGTTTGTGGAGAGCACTTTAAACAGCGTGGGCTCCGTAGCCTCGCCGCTTTCCATCGTGGCGCTGGGTGCCTCCTTTCAGTTTCGCAAGATTGCCGGCAATGGCCCACAGATCTGCGCGGGCGTGTTTGGAAAGCTGGTGCTGATTCCGGCTTTCGTGATTTCTTCGGCGGTGCTTTGCGGGTTCCGCGGGGTGGAGTTGATGGTGCTGCTGACCTGCACGGGAACGCCCACGGCCATCTCCTCCTTTGTCATGGCGGAGCAGATGGGGGGAGACGGGGATCTGGCCGGGCAGCTGGTGGTGTTTTCCTCGGTGCTCTCCTGCGGCACCATGTTTTTATGGATCTTTTTCCTGCAGTATTTCGGGCTGATGTAACGGACGGATGGCAAGCTGGCGTTCGGATCGACAGAAAGGATAAAACGATGAATATTATTATCACGGCGGGGGGAACCGAAGAGAAGATCGATGACGTCCGCAAGATTACCAACATGGGCACCGGGCGTTTGGGAAGCCTCATCGCCGAAGCCTTGGCGGAATATGAGGAAGTGAGGAAAATCTATTACATATGCGCGCCGGGCGCGGCAACGCCGGAGCTGAGCGGGGAGAACGCTCACGGTGCGGAGCTGGCGTTGGTGAGGATTTCCGGAGTGGGGGAGCTGAAAAACCGTTTGACGGAGCTGCTGACCGGAGAGGAAATCCACGCGGTGGTGCATTCCATGGCGGTCAGCGACTACTCCGTAAAAGGAATGACCACGTTGGAGCAATTGACCCAATCCGCGGCGAACGCGCTGTGCCGTTCCGAAACGTTTTTGGAGGCTCTGGTGAAGGAGACGGATGGGCAGCGCCGGGAGGAGCTGCTGCGGTCCCGACTGCTTCCCATCATCGAAGAATGCTCCTGTGCCATTCCGGCGGACGGGAAGGTGAGCTCCGATTTGGAGCATCTGATGCTTTCCATGGAGCGGACGCCGAAAATCATCGGCATGATCAAGGAATTGAGGCCCCAGGTTATTTTGGTGGGCTTCAAGCTCTTGGACGGAGTGCCCGAGGAGGAGCTTCTTGCCGTGGCGGGAGCGCTGCTGCGGAAAAACAGCTGTGATCTGGTGCTGGCCAACGATCTGCGAAATGTGCGGGGGCACCGGCACAAGGCGCTGCTGCTGCGGCCGGACGGCGGGTTTGAACGGATGGAAACCAAAGAGGAGATCGCGGAACGGATCGCGTGGAGCGTGGTGGAGAACGCGCGCGGCCGGGAGCGGGAGGAAAGGGAGAGAATCGGATGAACGAACTGAAATCGATGGAAAAACCGGAAGAAAAACGAATCGTTTTAGGAGTCACCGGGAGCATTGCGGCGTATAAAGCGGCGGACTTGACGGGGATGCTGGTGAAGAAGGGGTATCGGGTGGACGTGGTGCTGACCAAAGGCGGCCAGGCGTTCATCACGCCGTTGACCTTGCAGACTCTTTCCAAACATCGGGTTTATACGGATGTGTTTCAGGAGGAGGACCCGGAGAAGGTGATGCATATCGAGTTGTCAGGAAAAGCGGATCTGCTGCTCATCGCCCCGGCCAGTGCGGATGTGATCGGAAAGCTGGCCAACGGCCTGGCGGACGACATGCTGACCTCTCTGGCGCTGGCGGTGCCGAAAGGAGTGCCCAAGCTGATCGCCCCGGCCATGAATACCAACATGTACGAGAACCCGGTGGTCAGGGATCATTTGAATCGGCTTCGGGACTACGGCTACGGGATCATCGAGCCGAAGGAAGCCCTGCTGGCCTGTGGAGACGTGGGCCGCGGCGCGCTGGCGGACCTGGCGGAGATCGTGGAAGCCGTGGAACACGGGATCGAAGGATAGAGGAGGAATGGGATGAAACTGCTGATCAAAGGAGTTAAAATGCTGCGTATGACCGGCGCGGCCGAAGGAGTCGTGGAAGGAAGCATCGGGATCGACGGAAAGGAGATTGCCTTCGCGGGTCAAATCCCTCGGGGCTTTGAGGAAGCCGCGGAACGGGTGATCGACGGCAGAGGGCTGCTGGCAATGCCCGGCATGGTAAACGCGCACACGCACACTCCCATGTCACTGCTGCGCAACTACGGAAACGACCTGGATTTGATGGACTGGCTGAATCAGAAAATCTTTCCCGCGGAGGACCGCATGGATGAAGAGGGTGCATATTACGGAGCGCTGCTGTCCATCGTGGAAATGATCCGCAGTGGCTGTACGGCTTTTGAAGATCAATACATGTTCGAGGAACAGATCGTAAAAGCGGCCATCGACAGCGGCGTCCGGGCCAATGTCTCCAAAGGCTTGGTGGGGGATGGCGCGGAGGAAGGAAGCATCGCGCGTCTGGAACGGAACAAGTGGCTGTACGACAACTATCACGGCGCCGCGGAGGGGCGGATTCAAGTGGATTTCGGGCCGCACGCCCCTTACACCTGCGGTGACGGACTGTTTTTAAAGACCGTGGAGGCGGCGATGGAGCGGCCGGGCGCGGGTCTTCACGTGCATCTGTGCGAGACCGGAGGAGAGGTGGAGAACTCCTTGAGGGATTACGGAATGACACCGGTGGCGCGGCTGGAAAAGCTGGGCGTGTTTGATGTTCCCCGTGTCCTTGCGGCTCACTGCGTTCACGTGACTCAGGAGGATATGGACATTCTGAAACAGCACGATGTCAGCGTGGTGCACAATCCCAGCAGCAATTTAAAGCTGGCCAGCGGCTTCGCTCCGGTGGGCAGGTTGCTGGAACGGGGAATCAACGTGGCTCTGGGAACGGACGGTTCCTCCTCCAACAACAATCAGAACCTGTGCGAGGAGCTTCATATCGCCGCCATCCTGGCCAAGGCGGTGGCGGAGGACGCGAAAGTTCTTCCCGCTTATCAGGCGGTGGAAATGGCGGTAAACGGCGGCGCGCGAGCTTTGGGAATCGACCGGCTGGCGGGCAGCATCGAAGCGGGCAAGCGGGCGGATCTGGCGTTGATCGATATTACGGGAGCAAACTGGGCGCCCCACACGGACCTGCTGGCGGCGATCCCCTATTCCATGAGCGGATCCGACGTGCGCACGGTGCTTTGTGACGGACGAATTTTGATGGAGGACGGGACGCTGACTACCATCGACGAGGAGCGGGTCATCGCCGAGGTTCAGGCCAGAGCCGGAAAAGTGACCGGCCTGAAATAAGCATCGTATCATTTCGGGGAAACGCGGCAAACTATGGGAAAAAGGGAGTGTTTCTCATGGAGAATGAATTAGAATGGCGGGGGCAGCTTCCTCGGTTTCGTAGATTGCCCAGGCATATCGGCGTCATTCCGGACGGGAATCGACGGTGGGCGGTGGCCCACGGAATGGGAAAGAAGGATGGCTATTCCTACGGAATCGATCCGGGTTTTCAGCTGTATCGTCTCTGCGCGGCCCTGGGAGTGGAAGAGTTGACCTTATACGGATTTACCATGGACAACACCAAGCGTCCTTCGGAACAGAAGGAAGCCTTTCAGCAAGCTTGCGTGGACGCGGTGATGCGTCTGACGGAGGAGGATGCGGACCTGTTGGTGGTGGGGGATTCGACCTCGAGCTGCTTTCCGCGGGAACTGAAGCCGTTTACGAAACGGACTCGATTCGGAACCGGCCGGATCAAGGTGAATTTTCTGGTGAACTATGGCTGGAAATGGGATCTGAGAAACGAGGGGGGCTTGGCATCGGCGGACATCAGCCGCATGGAGCTGGTCATCCGCTGGGGAGGAAGAAGCAGATTTTCCGGTTTTTTGCCGGTGCAGTCGGTGTATTCGGATCTCTGCGTGCTGGACGAGCTCTGGCCGGATTTTACGCCGGAGCAGCTGTACGAGGCCTTGGAGTGGTATCAAAATCAGGATGTGACCTTGGGCGGTTGAGAGAGGAGCCATTGCGGCTCGTCTATCTCAACTGTCCTTTTTTATTGAAAAAGGTCCGGTACCCGAAGCCCACCAGCAAAATGGAAGCCAGGGCCACGCAGCCGGAGATGGCCAGCATGATGCCGATTTGATAACGGGTCGCCAGAAGAGGGGAGTTCCCGGCCAGGATCTGACCGGTCATCATTCCGGGAAGGGAGACAATCCCCATGCCCACCATGGAATTGATGGTGGGCATCAAGGCACTGTCGAAGGCATCCTGAAGAATTCCGTGAGACGCTTTGCGGGGAGTGGCGCCCAGCATCAGCGCGGTCTCCACCTGATCCCGGCGATCCGTAAAGCCGTCGGCCAGGCGGGCGGCGCCCAGCGCCATGCCGTTCATGGAATTGCCCAGGATCATGCCCGCCAGAGGAATGAAATACTGCGGATCGTACCAAGGACGGATTCCGATGATGACCAGTACGAAAAACAGGAGGCAGGCAATGGCACTGCCCCACATGGAAAGGCCGATGATGCGTGTCAACTCCCGGGACAGCTTGCTTTTGACCCGGCGCTTGATATTGCTCATCGCAAACAGTCCCATGAGAGAGACGATAATCAAGGTAAACCAGGGGCTGGGATGTTGAAACACATAGGCCAGTACGTAGCCTACCAGAATCAGCTGCACCGTCATCCGAAAGCAGGCCCAGGCGATTTCTTTTTCCCGGCCGATACGAGCCTTGTAAGAGATCAGCAGCACCAGAAGGAGGAACACATAGGCCAGGCCCAGCTGCGCGTAAGAGATTTCCCGGATCACTGACAGCCACCTTCCTTCTGTTCGGGGAGCTGCCCCAGATTCAGCGCCTTGCATTGAAGATCGAGTCGCAGGTCCGCTTCCGTCTGTTCCACAACGCGCAGGACTTGGCCCTCTTTCATGTACACGATGCGGTCGGAATAACCGCGAGCCATTTCTTCCGAATGGGTCACCAGAACGCAGGCCATCTTCCGCTGCAGTACGAAACAGCGAACCAGCTCCATGATGGAGTCTTCCGTATCGGCATCGAGGGCCGACGCAGGTTCGTCCAGCAGGAGGACTTCCGGCTGGAGCAGCAGGACCCGAGCCAATGACAGCCGCTGTTTTTCCCCGCCGGAAAAGGAGCGGGGATCCTCTGCGGGAGACTTGCCGTCCAAGCCTACGGCGGAGAGAATTTCTCGTATGGAAGCATCGGAAAAGGGCAGACGGCATTGAAACTCAGCGCCGATATTGAGATTGTCTCTCACGTTTCCCGGAAACAGAATGCTTCCTTGGGACATTTGCACCACCTCGCGGCGATGCTCCACCAGATTGAGCGTGTCCAAATCCCGGCCTCGATACAGGACCCGGCCGGAGGTGGGACTGATCATGCCGTTGAGCAGACGCATGGTGGTGGTTTTGCCGCAGCCGGACGGTCCGAAGAGGCAGGTGATACCGCTGTCCGGGATGTCCAGACGGGGGATCTTTAAAATATCCAGATAAGTGATTTCTTCCAATGTAAACATGTCTTGCTCCCTTATGAAAACCGTTCCACCCTTGGCTTGAGGGGGATTTTATCGTATACTGTAGGAAATGTTATTAGTATACCACAGGACAGAAGGGTTTAAGCATATGAATGAAAAAGCGGATATCAAGAACATGGAGCTGGCGGAATTGACCGCGTTTTTGACGGAGTTAGGGGAAAAATCGTTTCGGGCAAAGCAGATCTTCGCCTGGATTTATCGAGGAGCGCGGGATTTTTCGGAAATGACGGATTTATCGGCGGCGCTTCGGGAAAGTCTGGCGGAGCGGGCGGAAATCCGTGGCGCTGAAATTCTGAGAGTACAAAAGTCCGAGAGCGACGGCACGCGAAAGTATCTTTTCGGGTTGAAGGACGGAAACGCGGTGGAAAGCGTTTTCATGAAGTATCGTCATGGCAGCTCCGTGTGCGTATCCTCCCAGGCCGGCTGTCGAATGGGCTGCCGCTTCTGTGCGTCGGGAATCAACGGGCTGGTGAGAAATCTGACGGCCGGTGAAATCGCGGATCAGCTCATCGCCATCCGGCGGGACACGGGGGAACGGATCGGCAGCGTGGTGATCATGGGAACGGGGGAGCCTTTTGACAATTATGATCAGTTATGCAGGTTTCTGCGGATGATTCACACCAAGGAGGGTTTGAATCTGAGCTTTCGGAGCATCACCGTTTCCACCTGCGGACTGGTGCCGAAAATTCGTCGATTTACGGAGGAGTTTCCCCAGGTCAATTTAGCGATCTCGCTTCACGCTTCCAACGGAGAGGATCGCAGCAGACTGATGCCCGTGAACGACAGCTTTCCCATGGACGAGCTGCTGGCGGCCTGTCGGGAGCACGAACGGAAAACCGGGCGCCGAGTCACCTTCGAATACACGTTGGTGAACGGAACCAATGATCGCAGGGAGAATGCCGAGGAACTGGCCGAATCACTGAGAGGGACCCTGTGCCACGTCAACCTGATTCCGCTGAATCAGTTTAAGGAGACCGGACTTGCGGGGACGGACCGCAAATCGGCGGAACAATTTCGTCAGATTTTGGTGCGCCGGGGAATTCCGGCCACCGTACGCCGGGAACTGGGAAGCGATATCGACGCGGCTTGCGGACAGCTTCGTTTGGAGGAAGCGAAAAAGGAAAATCGTGAATAGAAGCCGGTTTTCCAGTGAAAAATAAATAGTGAAAAAAGGGTGAGTTTTCGGTTTTCTTCCTTGCCCATAACAATATGTTCGTGTATAATGAAGCTACCATAAAATATGAAGGGGGCGGTTCAAATGGTGAAAATTCTAGTTGGACGCAAAGGCAGCGGCAAGACCAAGAAAATGATTGATCTGGCAAATGAATTTGTGGATAGCAAAGATGGCAGCATTGTGTTCATTAACAAAAATCACAGACTGAACTACGATTTGAAGTACAAAATTCGAGTGGTGTGCATGGAAGAATACGACCATATCACCAATATCGACGAGTACATCGGTTTTATATACGGGATCATCAGTTCCGATCACGACATTGAAGTGATCTTTATTGACAGCATTTTAAAGCACGCTGACGTTACCGTGGAGGATCTGGAGGAATTCCTGACTCGACTGGACAAGATCTCCGAGATTTACGGACCCGATTTTGTAGTCAGCATCAGCGCCGACATGGAAGAGCTGGGCGATTATGCGAAGAAGTACGAAGTCCTCAACTAGGACTAGCGGCGGTTGTGCCCTTGGCGCGGCTTGATGATGCGGGCGGCGGCGCGCCGTAACCAAAGAAGAAACGAACGGGCTGTCGTGTTCAGAAATGAATGCGGCAGTCCTTTTTGGTCCTTTCCGTCGTTGCGGCGGAGAAACGGAGATTACGAACAATGAACGGCAAGAAAGAAGATGAAACGCGTCCCATCCTGATCCTCTGGGATATCGACGGCACCCTGATGCACTGCGGGGGAGATGGCGTGAAGGCGCTCAACAGCGCGTTCGAAACCCTATACGGAATACCGGAGGCCTTTGCCAAAGCCCGGATCGGCCACGCCATGGACGGGGCCATCGTGGAAGAGCTGATGGAGGAGTTTGCGTTGGATCCGGCGGAGCTTGAGAAGGTGAAAGCGGCTTATGCGCAGGCGTTGCCGGGAATTCTGGCCGACAATCCCAACAAGCGGATTCTGCCGGGGATTGTGGAGCTTTTGGAGGCTCTGCGAAAACGGCCCGAGGTCATCAACGGAATCCTCACCAGCAACCTGCGAATCGGAGCGGCCATCAAGCTGAGGACGATGAATCTGCTGTCTTATTTCCGATTCAAGGATTACCAGGATCTGTGCCGGGAAAAATGGGAGGAAGCGCTGCGGGAGATCGGGGATCAAGAGGAATGGAACGGAGTCGTATTCCGAAAAAGCGATATTTATTTGGTGGGAGATACCGTTTATGATATTGAAACGGCAAAGAAGCTGGGAGTAAAGAGCATCGCGGTTGGAACGGGATGGGCTTCGATGGAGGCGTTAAAAGCGGCCGGACCGGATTATTTGCTGAAGGATTTTTCAAAAACGGAAGAGGTTCTTGCGATCCTGGAAGGAGAGAAAGGTGAAAATAGCTGATTTTGAAACGTTTTTTCAGCATAGGACTCCGGGAATCATGGAAGTGCGGCGGGAGTTTGCCGTGTTGATTCCGCTGGTGGAGGAGGAAGGTCAGCTTCAAGTGCTGTTCGAGCTGCGTTCTGCCGGAATCCGTCAGCCGGGGGAAGTCTGTTTTCCCGGAGGGATGCGGGAAGCGGGGGAAAGCCGACGGGAATGCGCGGTACGGGAAACCGTGGAGGAGCTGGGCGTGGAGGCGGAAGAAATTCGGATTTTAGGCGAGTTCGATTGCCTGCACAACTACACCAACATTACCATTTACCCCTTTGTCGGCCAGCTCTCACTCCAAGCGGCTCAGGCGGCGCGCGGGGGAACGGCCAACCGTGACGAGGTACGGGAAGTATTTTGGGTTCCACTGGATTTTTTCCGAAACGAGGAGCCATACGTATACACTTATGAGGTCGTTCCGGAGATCGGAGAAGATTTTCCTTATGAGATGATCGATTCGCCGGATAAGTATAACTGGCGGCGCGGGAAGTGCACGGTGCCGGTCTATCGATACGAGGGCCATGTCATTTGGGGAATGACGGCTCGGATCATGAGAAGCTTGATCGGTGCCTTTACGGAAGCGCGGGAGGGGGAGGATTAACGAATATGAGCTCACATCGAAAAATTTACGGACTGATGGTGATGACCACGGTGTTCTGGGCGGGGGCCTTTATCGCGGCGAAGCTGTCGGTTCCTTATATTCCCACATTTTCCCTGACCTTTATTCGATTTTTGATCGCGTCTCTGATTCTGGCACCCGTCATGGCGCGAAAAGGGAAAACGGAGGAGGAACCCTTTCACATGACCAAGGATAAAGTTCCGGTGGTACTGTTTACGGGGCTGGTGGGAATCTTCGGCTATCATGTGCTGTTTTTTCAAGCGGCGAAATATACCTCCGCGATCAATTCTTCCATTATCGTGGCCATGAACCCCATCGTTACCATGCTCATCGGTTTCTTGTTTGCCCGTCAGCGATTCAGCGGCCGAATGCTGCTGGGCGTGATTCTTTCCTTTCTCGGTGTGACC
>CAUHLX010000073.1 GCA_959606705.1 uncultured Bacillota bacterium
AAGAGGACATTAAGCAGGAATACAAAAGTGAGAAGGACCCCTACCGAGGCTACGTAAAGCTGGAGATGACCTCTCCGCAGGCGTTTTCCTTGGAACCGTCGGGGATTACGCAGACCAAGGCTCCCATTGAAAAGGTCATGAGCTATCTCAATCGGATCATCGATTTGGCGGAGGAACAGGGCTATCGGCTGATCTTCCTGAAAGCTCCTTCCAATCCGGCTCCGGAGGATCAGATGCTCTATAACGCGGCGTTTGAGCTGGCCGGACAGCGAGGGGTGGAATGGCTGGACTGCAATCAGTTCTACCAAGAGATCGGAATCGATCCTCAAACGGATTTTTACGACGGACACCATCTCAATGAATCCGGCGTGGCGAAGCTGACGCCGTTCCTGGCACAAAAGCTTTGGCCGGAAGAATGAAACGGTTGAATCGACGGTCCGGGCGACGCCGCCAAGGGGAGGGGAAGCCTCGGGAAGATCGGCGGCGGACCGTGGGAAACAGGGGCTGCGGAACGGGGACTCAACTTGCAAATGAAGAATAACTATAGTAAACTGAGTTTGGAAAAGAAATGAAAAACACAGAAGAAAAGAGGATCGGAATGGTCAAGTATTCCAGAGTCGCAATTCTGCTGGTGGCGGATGCCATCTGTGTGAATTTGTCTTATATTATTGCGCTTCTGGCGCGGTTTGAATTTGATGTGAAATCCGCGGGGTTCTGGTCGTATTTCGAGGATTATGTAAATGGAATCCTCTGGATTACGTTGATTCAACTGGCGGTATTCTGGCTCTTCGGACTGTACAACAGCTTGTGGAAATACGCGGGGGTGGAGGAGCTGGTAAAGGTGGCGCTGGCTTCGGCGACGGGCTCGTTGGCGATCATCGTATATTTGGAGTTCACCCAGCAGGCGTTCCCCAGAAGCACTTATATTTTCGAGCCTTGTCTGAGCATGCTGCTCATCGGCGGGGTCCGGCTGTCTTATCGATTCTTCCGGGATTTAAAAACACCGGGAAATTTCAACAGCTACGTGCTGCGAAAGACAGGCAAGCACGCACCTCTCGAGGGGGATGACGCCACGAAGGTGATGCTGGTGGGGGCAGGAGACGCCGGGGCCAGTATTATCAAGGAGGTGCGTCAGCATCCGGAGTACGGCCGCAAGGTGGTGGTGGCGGTGGATGACAACCCGGACAAGAGAAATCAGAGGATCGCGGGAGTGAAGATCGCCGGCGGACGGGCGGACATCAAGCGCTTGGCCAGAAAGTACGGGGTGGACGAAATCATCATCGCCATTCCCTCGGCCAAACGCAAGGAGTCTCAGGAGATCGTCAACGAATGCAACAAGACCCGCTGCAAGCTGAAGATGCTGCCGGGACTCAGTGATTTGATCAACGATAAGGTGAGCATCAGCAAGCTGAGAGACGTAGATATCGAGGATCTGCTGGGCAGAGACCCGGTCCAGGTCAACCTGCGGGAAATCAGCGGCTATATTGAAAATAAGATCGTCATGGTAACGGGCGGCGGCGGCTCCATCGGTTCGGAGCTCTGCCGGCAGATTGCCAAGTTCCGACCCCGGAAGCTGATCGCGGTGGACATTTACGAAAACACCGTGTTTGAGCTGAAAAATGAAATGAAGCGGAGCTATCCTCTGCTGGAGTTTGAGACCGCGATTGCCTCCGTGCGGGATCGCCGGCGGATGGAAGAAGTATTTGTCAAGTATAAGCCCCACGTGATTTTCCACGCGGCGGCGCATAAGCATGTCCCGCTGATGGAGGAGAATCCGAAGGAGGCGCTGATCAACAATATACTGGGGACGAAAAACATGGTGGATCTGGCGGATGCTTACGCCGTAGAGAAATTCGTGTTGATTTCCACGGACAAGGCAGTCAATCCCACCAATGTCATGGGCGCTACCAAGCGGGTCTGTGAAATGATCCTGCAGGAGAAAAGCACTCATTCCCGAACCAGTTATTCGGCCGTGCGTTTCGGCAACGTGCTGGGCAGCAACGGCAGTGTCATCCCCATTTTCCGAAAGCAGATCGCCCAAGGCGGTCCGGTTACGGTAACCCACCGGGAGATCACCCGCTATTTTATGACGATTCCCGAGGCGGTCCAGCTGGTGATCCAGGCGGGGGCCATGGCCGAGGGGGGAGAAATTTTCATTCTGGACATGGGCAATCCGGTGAAGATCATGGATCTGGCGGAGAACGTGATCCGGCTTTCCGGTTATGTGCCTTATGTGGATATCGATATCAAGATCACCGGTCTGCGTCCCGGGGAAAAGCTCTATGAGGAGCTGCTGCTGGACGAAGAAGGCATTAAAAAGACCACTCACAATAAAATATATGTGGGGCATCCCGTTCCGCCGCCGGAAGAGCTGTCCCGGCTGCTGGCCTGCACGGACGGACCCGGTGTGGAGGACAGCATCATGGAAGTGGCCTCGGGGACGGATGAAGACGCCAGAACCTGGCTGCATCACATGGTTCCCACCTACCATGAGAATGGAAAGGACGAAAGGGAAACGGAAGAGAGCGGGAACGGAGCAGTTGAGAAAGCGGGGAATGAGGAATGCGTGAACGAGAAGGATTGAAGCTGGATTTGACCAGAGCCGGAATGGGGAGAACCGGAGCCGTGGGCGGAGAGGAACGCTTGGCGGAGGCCGAACGAAAGCTGGCGGAAGGAAAAGAAGGCTGCACCGGATGGGTGAAGCTGCCACAAGAATACGATTCTGCGGAACTGGAACGGATTTTAGAGACGGCGGAGGAAATTCGCGGCAAGTGCCAGGCTTTTGTGGTCATCGGTATCGGAGGGTCTTATTTGGGAGCCCGGGCCTGCGTGGAGCTGCTGTCTCACAGCTTTCGAGGGGAGACGGAAGATGTTCCGCGGATTTATTTCGCCGGTCAGAATATCAGCGGCACCTATCATGCGGAGCTGCTGGAGGTTTTGAAGGACAAGGAGACCTGCCTCTGTGTGATCTCCAAATCGGGAACGACGACGGAGCCCAGCATCGCGTTTGCTCTTTTGAAGGACGCCATGGTGAAAAAGTATGGCGAAAAAGAAGCGGCGAAACGGATTTACGCCATCACCGACGGAAAAAAGGGCGTGCTGCGGGAGGAAACGGAACGAGAGGGTTATGTGAGCTTTGTGGTACCGGACGACATCGGAGGCCGTTATTCCGTTTTGACGGCGGTGGGGCTGCTGCCCATCGCGGTGGCGGGAATCGACGTGAAGGAAATGCTGCGGGGAGCGGCGGACTTCGCGGGAGATCACGAGGGGCACGATTTGTGCCGCGCCTATGCGTCCGCCAGAGTGGCGTTATATGAATGTGGAAAATCCATCGAGATATACGAAGCTTATGAGCCGAAGCTCCAATTCTTCACGGAATGGCTGAAGCAGCTGTTTGGCGAGAGTGAGGGAAAGGGCGGAAAAGGATTGTTTCCGGCGGCCTTGCAGTTTTCCGGAGATCTTCACTCCATGGGCCAGTTTTTGCAGCAGGGAAGCCAGATCTTCTTTGAAACCGTGCTGAATGTGGTGAACCCGGAAAAGGATCTGACGGTTCCCGAAAGCGCCGGAGCGCTTTTGGCGGGGAAACGGATGAACGAGGTGAATCAGGCGGCGGTACGGGGGGTTATGGCGGCTCACGAGCAGGCGGGAATTCCCATGATTGAAATCGATATTCCCAGTGTTACGGCCTATGATTTCGGACGGCTGGTCTATTTCTTCGAACGGGCCTGCGCTCTGAGCGGATATATGATCGGGGTCAATCCCTTCGATCAGCCGGGAGTGGAAAGCTACAAGAATGAAATGCGGAACTGTCTCCGGACCATGAAATAGCGTGGACCGGAGTGGTACATAAAAAAGGTTTTACTGCAAGCAGGAGGATAAATTTTGAAGGAGGAAGAAAACATGAGTGTTGTATTGCTTGAAAAGAAAGACGCGGTGGCGGTCATCAAGATCAATCGCCCGGAGGCGCTGAACTCTCTCAACGGAGAGGTGCTGCAGGGGATTTCCGACGCGGTGGATGCGGCGGCTGCGGATGACGAGGTGAGAGTCCTGGTCTTTACCGGCGAAGGCAAAGCGTTTGTAGCAGGGGCGGACATCGCGGCCATGAGCGTGATGAATGAGGCTCAGGGTCTGGAATTCGGCAAGCTTGGTTCCGCGGTGTTCCGCAAGATCGAGATGCTGGAGAAGCCGTCCATCGCGGCGGTGAACGGCTTCGCACTGGGCGGCGGCTGCGAGTTGGCCATGGCTTGTGACATCCGCATCGCCAGCGAGAAGGCCAGGTTCGGACAGCCGGAAGTGGGCCTGGGCATTACCGCCGGTTACAGCGGCACCCAGAGACTTCCCAGAATCGTAGGCAAGGGCGTGGCCATGGAGCTGCTGCTCACCGGTGGACAGATTAAGGCCGATGAGGCGCTGCGCATCGGTCTGGTCAACAAGGTGGTGGCTCCGGAAGCGCTGATGGACGAGGTGCTGGAGCTGGCCGCTCGCATTGTGAAGAATGCTCCGGTGGCGGTGAAGTATACCGCCATTGCCGTGAAGAAGGGGCTGGAAGCTCCTATGGACGAGGCGATCGCCATCGAGAACGAACTGTTTTCCAAGTGCTTTGCCACCGCGGATCAGAAGGAAGGAATGAAGGCTTTCCTGGAGAAGAGAGCGGCGGAATTTATGGGGAAATAAGCGGAACAGCTGTTTTCCTGTGAGGGTTAGGCGGAGAAAGAGAAAATTTTTCGAGAAAGTTTCCATTTTCCCCTTGCACTTTCGTTTGTTTTAGATTACATTATAGGTATAGCGTATTGTTAAAAAATAAACAATTAACAGTCTTGCAAAGTTTTTTAGGAGGATTGAAACAATGAAAAAGGTAGGCGTATTAGGCACAGGCACCATGGGTGCGGGCATCATTCAGGTTCTGGCTCAGAATGGTTACGAAGTTGTTCTGAGAGCGAGACGTCAGACGTCCGTTGACGGCGGCATTGCCAAGGTTACCAAAAATCTGGATAAAATGATTGCCAAAGAAAAAATTACCGCGGAAGATAAGGAAGCCATTTTGGCTCGCGTTCACGGTTCCACCGATATCAGCATCGTTGCTGACGCGGATCTGATCATCGAAGCGGCCACCGAGGATCTGCAGGCGAAGAAAGAACTGTTCGCCGAGCTGGATAAGCTCTGCAAGCCGGAGACCATTCTGGCCACCAACACGTCGTCCCTGTCCATCACGGAAATCGCTTCCGCTACCGGCAGACCGGACAAAGTGATCGGCATGCACTTCTTCAACCCGGTTCCCGCGATGAAGCTGGTTGAGGTAATCAAAGGCATCGCTACCTCTGAAGAGACCAAGAGCACGATCGTAGAGCTGTCCCAGAAGCTGGGCAAGACTCCGGTCGAAGTAGAAGAAGCTCCCGGATTTGTCGTAAACCGTATCCTGATCCCGATGATCAACGAAGCTGCCGGCATCCTGTATGATGGCGTTGCTTCCGCCGAGGATATCGATACCGCGATGAAGCTGGGCGCAAATCATCCCATGGGCCCCCTCGCTCTGGGCGATTTGATCGGTCTGGACGTTTGCTTGGCCATCATGGACGTTCTGTACACCGAATATGGCGATCCCAAGTACAGAGCGCACATCCTGCTGAAGAAGATGGTTCGCGCCGGAAAACTGGGTCAGAAGACCGGTGAAGGCTTCTTCAAATATGAAAAAAGATAAGTAAAAGCAAAGTCTGAAAAGATTGATGCGAGGGCTGTCTCAAAACGGAACGGAGGTTCCGCGGAGGGACAGCCTTTCTTTTTGTTTGCTTTTCGCGAAATTTGTCATATAATAGTGGTTGTTATATTAAAACGAGCATGCGAAAAATCAAATCGCTGAAACGGATTGGGGAGAAGAATTTGGGACGCGGAACGAGAAAAGGAAAGAAAAAGAAAGTAGAAAATCAGACGAAGGGGGTCGTCTTTTTCAAGCATTTTATCATTGGCTTTCTGGCTTTTATCATCCTGCTGTTTCCGGTATTCCTGCTAGTGGACAAGATCGGAAACGCCAAGGTTCTGGCCGGACCGGCGGTAGAGGCGGACGGCTCGGCGGATGGGGCGGATACGGCCGCCGTCAACGGGGACATGCCAGATTCTATGACGGATACGGACAGCCCGTTTTACGAGATGTTCCAGGATACCAACCGCGTGAACGTCCTGCTGCTGGGAATCAACGGCGACATGACGGACACCATCATGGTGGGGAGCTACGATCTGGACGATCAGAGGGTGGACGTGATCTCCGTACCCCGGGATACCTATTATGAGCGGCCGGGAGCCGACAGCCCGGGAGCGAAGAAGATCAACGCGGTCTATCATAAAGGCCGGGCGGAAGGAACCGCGCAGGCGGTGAGCGACGTCCTGCTGGGAATGCCCATCCACTACTACGCGGTAGTTAAGTATGACGGAGTGAAGGAAGTGGTGGACGCCATCGGGGGCGTTCCGGTCAACATTCCCTTCGACATGGACTACGACGATATCTATGACAAGCCGCCGCTCCACCTTCACTTTAAAGAGGGGCCTAAGACTCTGAGCGGCGAAGAAGCGGTCAAGTATCTGCGCTACCGGAAGGACAACAAGGACGGCTACGGCTATGCCCAGGGAGATATCGGACGGATCGCGGCGCAGCAGGAGTTTATCAAATCCGCGATCAAGGAATCCATCGGTTTGGGATTGCCCAAGGTAGTCAGCACCGCGGTAGGCGCGGTAGAGTCCAATGTGACCGTGGCGGAGGCGGTAAAGCTGGCCACCAGCGCAGTGGGACTGTCTTCCGAAAACATCGAGGGACATCAGGCGCCGGGCGAGGCGACGATGAAGGACGGAGCGTCCTACTGGATGGTGGACGAAGACGCGGTAGGCGATCTGCTCCGGCAGATTTACTTAGGGAAAGAAAACGTGCCCGGTGCGGTGTTGAAGGGGAACACGCCAGTGGGGGGAGTGCTGTAAATACGGCGTTCCCATTTGATTGACAGGGAATAGAGAAGAATAAGGGGAGATTTAAAATGGGAAAGAAGAAACAGTATGAATATGAGGAGGAGCGGAAATCCGGAGGAGGACTCAAATCCTTCTTCAAAATATTCGCCGTGGGATTTGTGATCTTTCTGTTGATTCTCACGCCACTCAACGCGCTGATGAACAAAGTGGGTGGAATTCGCCTGTTCAGCGGAACCACCAACTTGATGAAGGACATGGATTTCCTGGTAGACGAGGACAGTCCGTTTTTCGAGGCATTCAAAGATACCAACCGGGTGAACATTCTGGCGCTGGGGGTCAACGACGGCATGACCGACGTGATCATGGTAGCCAGCTACGATTTGGACAGCAACCACGTGGATGTGATTTCCGTTCCCAGAGATACCTACTATCCTCGCAAGGGCTACAAAGGTGCCTCCAACAAGATCAACGCGGTCTATTCCAGCAAGGAGAACGGCGGAGCGCTGGGCGTGGCTCAGGCAGTCAGCGGTATTTTGGAAGGGATGCCAATCAATTACTACATGGTCATCGATTACGAGGATGTGGAGAAGATCGTGGATTCTATGAATGGTGTTCCCATGGAGATTCCTTTCCACATGGTCTACAATGATCCTTACGATAAGCCGCCTCTGCATATCGATATTCCCAAAGGACAGCAGACGCTGGACGGGGAACACGCGGTGCAGTTTCTGAGATATCGCAAAGGCTACCCTCAGGGAGATATCGGACGGATCGCGGCCCATCAGGAGTTCATCAAATCCGCGTTCAAACAGGCGCTGGGCTGGGATCTTTTGAAAGTGGTCAAGACCACCATGGACGAGGTGGAGTCGGATTTCAACGTGGGACTGCTTTTAAAAGTGGCCACGAAAGCGGTGGGTTTGTCCGGCGACGACATGCAGACCTGGATGGTGCCGGGAAAATCCGGGATGAAGGACGGATTGTCCTTCTGGTTTGCCGATGAGACCCAGACCAAGGAGATGCTCACCGAGATCTACTCGCTGGATGAAGGCGGCACCTCCGACGGAGCGATCGAAAATTGAAGATCGAATAAATAATAGATAGGGAATTGCGGTTCCCTATTTATTTTTTTGACGGATTGGTATAAAATATAGACTCACTGGGATAATCGTTACATTTCTAAAAAGACAAGTCATAAAAGTCTACACAAGAACAGGGTACGGATTAGAAGATGAATTGGAAACAGTTTTTTAAGTACTTTTTGATCGCCTTTGCGGCGTTCATGATTATCTGCATTCCTATTCAGGTAATCGCATCTAAGGCCGCCAACGCCAGATTGTTCAGCACGACCAACGAGGAAGGGGAGGAAGTGGTGGATCTGGCTTCTCTCATGGATCAGTCTCTGGTCGATCCCGACAGTAAGTTTTTCCAGGCGTTTAAAGAGAAAAAACGAGTGAATTTTTTGTTTCTGGGGATCAATACCGGTCTCACGGATACCATCATGCTGGCTAGCTTTGACATGGAAGCCAAGCACGTGGATCTGATTTCCATTCCCAGGGACACTTATTATGAGCGCCGGGGCTACAACAGCGATGCGGAACGAAAGATCAACGCGGCGTATCGGGGTGACGTGGTAAATACGGCCAACGCGGTGAGCGATGTGCTGATGGGGATTCCCATTCACTACTACGCCATCATCGACTATGACGGCATCATTAAAATCGTCGACTCCATGGGCGGGGTTACGGTAAATGTTCCCTTCCACATGAGATATAGAGACCCGAAGGACACGCCGCCGCTGTACATCGACATCCCGGAGGGAGAGCAGACACTCACCGGAGAGCAAGCCATGCAGTTTATCCGGTTCCGAAAGGGCAGTCCGGGCTACCCCGGCTATCCCGAGGGAGACATCGGGCGTGTTAAGACCCAGCAGGAGTTTATGAAAGCGGCGTTCAAGCAGGCATTGAGCCTGAAAAATCTGCCGGGAGTGGTGAGCACCGTGTTCGACAATGTGCAGTCCAACATCGATCTGGGGACGGCTGTCAACATCGGGCTCCAGGCGGTGGGAATGGATGCGGAGGCAGTGAGCACTTATACGCTTCCGGGTCACGGAGATCCGGATCCGCCCTATTATTGGTATTCGGAAAAGGACGGAATCGAAGAGATGCTCACCGAGATTTATTCCATCGAGCCGGCCACGGAAAGCGCGGTAACGGCAGGCGGCATCGAAGACGAGGCGCCGAAAGAAAAACCGGGCCTTTGGGAACGGATCAAAAGCTGGCTGCCCTTCTGAGAATGAGGCGAACGGGGCCGGCAGCGAAACATTGAAAAATAAAATGAAAAATATGTATGGGGGAAGATATGGACGAGTATATCCTGAAAGGGAAAAAGGTTGCGGAACTGCGGGAGATCGCGAAAGCCTTCGGTTTGATCGGCTATGAAAAGATGAAGAAGGCAGAGCTGATGGTGGCGCTGTCACATTTGGCGGAGCGGGAAACGATGGGAGAAGGCCAACTTTCGCAGCCGGAAGAGACTTCGGCGACCGAAGAGCTTCCGATGGTGGAAGAAGCTTCGGAAAAAGAAGAAGCCCCCGTAAGAGAGCGGCCCCGTGCCAAGGCACGGACCGCGCGGACCGCAGCAAAGCCCGGAACCGGCCGCACCGGCGGACCGGCCGCGGGACAAGGCGCTTGGGAGACTAAGGTTCCCGGCAGCAAAAAGCCGGAGCTTCGGGAAGTGATCGTTCGAGGGGAAGAAGAGCCGGAGGCCGCCTTTGACGGAAAAGCTCCCGAAACCACGGAACGAGTTCGACGGGTTCGTGAGCCGGAACCTCCCAGAGAGGACCGGCCGGAAGTGGAAGGAATCCTGGATATTGCAGAAGGCGGATTCGGCTTCCTGCGGTTTCACAATTTCCTGACCAGCGATCAGGACGTGTACGTTTCACCGTCCCAGATCCGCCGTTTCAACCTCAAGACAGGAGACAAGATCCTGGGGATCAGCCGTCGGCCCAATGAAGGCGAGCGGTTCGGAGCGCTTTTATACGTGAAAGAGGTCAACGGCGACGAACCGGGAGTGGCCATCCGCCGTCCGGATTTCGACGATCTGA
>CAUHLX010000074.1 GCA_959606705.1 uncultured Bacillota bacterium
ACCTGAATGAGCGGAAACAGCTGGAGGCCCACGATCTGATGTGCTACTCTCAAAATCTGCTGATGACACGCTCCAAGGTTGGCATGGAGAAAAAGTGGGAAAAGGCTTTAGAGAAATGCCGGATCGTGGATGAGCTGATCTCGGACTTGGGAGGTGAAGCGGATGGAGAGTTGGATAAAGGAGATCTCTCTGGAGGATCTTGATGAAAAGAACCGTGAGTTGGCGGAGGTGATTGGAGTAGAGACTTTTCTGGCGCTATCGGAGATCTATGGGGGCAATCGAATCTATGTGAACAAGTTGGATGAGATCGTTAAGCCGATCCGGGACCGGAAGATCAAGCGGGAGTATAACCGGTATAATGTGTTGGAGCTCTCGCAGAAGTATAACCTAGCGGCGGAAAGCATCCGGCGGATCCTTCGGGATGAACCCTTAGAAAGTCAACTGGGACTGTTTGATTGACAACGTATGTTGTCAACGTGCGTTGCTAACGTGTACTGCCAAAACAATGATAACCTATCATCAGGGACAGAACGTCCCTGATGATTTGTTTTTTGCAACGGAAGCGAGGAGGAGAGAACGATGATGATGGAGACGGTACAGGACGTACTGGTGAACCTGATGATGCTGGGGATCATGGCGGCGCTGGCCGTCTTGGTGGCGTGCATCCGGAAGGCGGCGGCATGGGCATCCGCCAGAGTGCAGCAGATCGGGAGTCAGGAACAGCGGGAACTGCTGCAGGCCGCGCTGGATAGTGTAGAGCATTTAACCGTAGTGACTGTGAGCGCCATTGAGCAGACTGCAGCAAAGACGCTGCGGGAGGCGGTCAAGGCTGGAACCGTGGAGTGGAATGAGCTGGAGGCACTTTCCCGCAAGGCCGCGGCGGAGATCAAGAGGGCAATCAGTCCGGAATATCAGAATGTGATTACAGCAAACCTGGGGGACTTTGACCACTATCTGAAGGAACTGATCGAGGCGGTTGTGCTGCAGGTCAAGACCTCCACCGGACCCGGTGCGAGTACATCACCGATAAGGAGCTGATGATCATGACGTCGCATATCTGGCAGATTGTGTTCTGGGTTTTCTGTTTGGCGATCACAACCGGCCTAGGGGCACTGGCATATTTCATAAAGAAGGAATTCGCAGATTTAAATCAGAACATCCGGGAAAATGCGGAGGCGCTGTCAGACCAACGTAGAGAAACCGACGAGAAGCTGGAGCAGACACGCCGGGACCTGGAGGACAAGATCGAGGCGGAACGAAAACGGATCTCCGACCTGAAGGAAGATCTTCCGTTTGTTTATACGACCAGAGAGGATTTTATAAGATTCGCCAACGGAGTGGATTCCAAGATGGGCAGTATTGACAGCAAAATTGACAAAATACTTGAGAAAATGAACAGGGGGAGCAGCGAGGCAAATGGATAGAACAGAACAGCAGGAAGTGAAAAAGAATAAGGCGGTCCGGGGGTATATCATCCGCGCACTGGTGAAGGGATACAATAACTCCCTGCTGGTCAGGCAGATCTCCAACATGCTCATTGACAGCGGCCTCCTCTATACTCCGGACATTGGCAAGTACCTGGACTACCTGGAGGATGCCGGTTATGTGGAGTTTACAGACCGGCGGATCAACGCATTCAATTCATACGCAGAAGATGCGGTGTTACACCTCACTCGCGAAGGCGTAGATCTGGTAGAGGGAACAACGGATGATCCGGGAGTGGATATCTGATGGGAGAGAAGCGGAGGCGGACGCGGATCGATTCCAAGATTGTGCAGTTGCCAGAAGATATCAAGACCACGGTGGACACCATGCTGCTGGATACGGGAAACACCTATCAGGACATCTCAGATTGGCTGTCCGAGCAGGGGTTCAAGGTATCCAAGAGCGCAGTGGGCAGATATGCGGTTCGGGCCAATGAGGCCACCCGACGGGTGCTGGAAAACCTGGAACGGACCAGAGCACTGGTGGCGGCCGTGGAAGCGGATCCGTCTATGGACTACACCAAAGCCAGCCAGATCGTGGCCATGGACGGCTTGATGCGCCGGGTATCCAACGCCGAGGAAGAGTTTGAGGAGATGCCGCTGGAGAAGGCCACGCGCCTGATCGCTCAGCTGTCCCGAGTGAAGCTCACCGAGGACAAGCAGCGTCAGGATCTGAAGAACAAGATCGAGCTGGCATTTCAGGGGATGGAGGCGGAGATCATGGCGGTGATCAAGTCGGATCCGGCACTGGCCGGACAGCTAAAGGACGTGCTGAAGAAGGCCAAGGAGAAGATGATCAGCGATGATTAAGATTGACGAGTACCTCTCACAGCTGGAAGAGACGGAAGACGCTGCCGTCGTATCGGAGGGGCAGTATCAGAGGGAGCTATTTGAGAAGTGTGTTTGCCGGAAGCATGACGAATTCACTGCACGTCGGGCTGAACTGTGGAGCCAGTTTCTTGAAGGTGCAGAACTCACCGGGCCGAAGGGGCTCCGCCGCCAGCTGGCCACCATCGATCTGGCTTACTTCGGACGGGCCTATCTGTCCCACTATTTTATCCGGGATTCCCCTGCGTTTCATGAAGAGTTGGATGATATCTGGCGAAGCGGTGTGATGAAGAGCTTGGATCCGCTTGCAAAGGCGGATAGGATCTCCAGAGTGGACGGGTGCCGGAGAGCAATCGCGGCTCCCAGAGGACACGCTAAGTCTACTACCTTTACATTTAAAGGCGTACTCCATGCTGCGCTCTACAAGTACAAACACTACATTATTATGCTGTCGGACAGCTCGGAGCAAGCGGAAGGTTTTCTAGGCGATTTGAAGACAGAACTGGAAGAAAACCAGCTGATCCGGGAAGACTTCGGGCTGCAAGAGGGGAAAGTCTGGAAAAATAATGTGATCCTTACGGCAGAGGGCGTGAAGCTGGAGGGGATCGGCAGCGGCAAGAAGATCCGTGGCCGGAGACACCGGAACTGGCGTCCGGATCTTATCGTACTGGACGACGTGGAAAACGATGAGAATGTGGCCACGCCGGAGCAGCGGAAGAAGCTGCGGAGCTGGTTTCAGAAGGCGGTAAGTAAAGCTGGGGACACCTATACGGATATCGTGTACATCGGTACCATTCTGCATTATGACAGCCTACTCTCCAGTGTGCTGAAGAATCCGGAGTATGACAGTGTGAAGTATCGCGGAGTTATCAGCTTCGCTGAGAATCAGGAATTGTGGAATGCATGGGAGCTGATCTTCAGCGACCTGTCCAACGACAGGCGCAAGGAGGAGGCTCTGGAATTCTTCGAGGCCAATCGGGAAGAAATGCTTGCAGGGACGGAAGTACTGTGGCCGGAGAAAAATCCTTACTATAAATTGATGATCATGCGGCTGTCGGAGGGAGAGGCTTCATTTAACTCCGAGATCCAGAATGATCCCATCGATCCAGACAATTGTACATTCCAGGAGGAATGGTTCGACTTCTATGACAGTGACGGAGCTGTCCCACCGGACTTCTCGGATCCCCGGTTCCTGTTCATTGGGGCCAACGATCCGTCGCTGGGCAAGAACAAGAAGTCCGACACCTCCGCAATAATAGTACTGGCCAAAGACACCAAGACCGGATATATGTACGTTCTGGAGGCGAGCATCGAGAAGCGCAAGCCGGACGTGATCATCACCGACGCCATTGAGCTGTCGAAGCGTCTGAAGCTGGACTTCCATAAAGCGCTGTACAAATTCGGTGTAGAGGTGGTCCAGTTCCAGCAATTTTTCAAGGATGTTATGATGGATCAGAGCCGACAGGCCGGGGAGTATCTGCCCATTGAAGAGATCCAAAGCACATTGAACAAGGACCTTCGGATTACGTCCCTGCAGCCGTTTGTGAAGAACCGGTATATAAAATTTTCCGTGAAGCACAAGACGCTGCTGCAGCAGATGAAGGAGTATCCCATGGGCAAGAACGACGATGGCCCGGATGCGCTGGAGATGGCCCTGCGGCTGGCCCTGTCTGTGAAGGCTGGGAACCAGACAGAATACAAATCCGTGATTGGCCGGCCGTTGCACTTTAAGAGAGGAGCCTACTAACTGTGATCAAGATATTTGACAAACTGCATATTGGGCGGACTGTGGATCAGCGAGAGATTTCCGCAGCTCCCCTGCTGGACAAGTGGAGCACCTACCCATCCAGCGGCTTGACACCCGTGAGGCTGGCCAGGATCTTCCGAGCGGCGGATGAGGGGGATGTTCTTCAGCAGATGGAATTGTATGAAGAAATGGAAGAAAAGGATCCGCATCTGTTCGCACAGCTGCAGACCCGTAAGAACGCGGTGACCGGCCTGGACTGGGAGGTGCTGCCCTTCTCGGACGAGGACCGGGACAAGGAGATTGCGGACTTCATATCCACACAGCTTCAGCAGATTGAAGGAATGGAGGATGTCCTCTTTGATCTGCTGGATGCCATCGGCAAGGGGATCGCCATCTCGGAGATCATGTGGGGGCAGGACGGGAACCGGACCGTGGTGAGGGACATTCGCAGGCGTCACCAGAAGCGTCTGATCTGGGACCAGGAGGATCAGCTGCGTATCGCTACCACGGAGCAGCCGGCGGGAATGCTCATTCCGGCCAATAAGTTTGTGATTCACCGCTACAAGGCGCGCTCCGGGCATCCGTCCCGCGCGGGAGTGTTGAGGGTGTGTGCCTGGATGTACCTGTTTAAAAACTATGATGTAAAAGATTGGATCGCATTCTGCGAGGTATTCGGAATGCCGCTGCGGCTGGGAAAGTATAGCGCCAGTGCGTCCGAGGAAGATAAGCATGCTCTGTTCAAAGCTCTGATTAAAATAGGCACGGATGCCGCTGGAATCATTCCGGACACAACAATGATTGAGTTTATTGAAAGCATGAAAGCGACGTCTGTGGATGTTTATGAACGCTTAGCCAGATACTGCGACGAGCAGGTGAGCAAGGCGATCCTGGGCCAGACCTTGACATCGGATTCCGGAGGCGGCAGCTATGCACAGTCCAAGACCCACAACGAGGTCCGCCATGACCTGACCGTGGCGGACTGCAAGGCTCTGGCGGCCACCCTGCGACGGGACCTGATCCGTCCCCTGGTGCTGTTTAACTTCGGGGAGGACCGTCGGGTGCCGAGCATCAGATTTGACTGTGAGGAAGCCGGAGACCAAAAGGAGAACGCCGAGGTGCTGAAAACGCTGGTGAATGACATCGGCCTCCCGGTATCCAAGGCCCATTTATATAAGAAGTTTTCCATTCCGAAACCGGATGAGGGGGATGAACTGGTGGAGCCACCGTCACTGCGGCCGCCGACTGTGGGTATGCCGGGTATGCCAGGAATGCCGCTGAAGCTGAAGACTGACGGCGATGATGATCTGGAGGAAGCAAAGGCTGTTGTCGTAAAACAGCAGCGGCGGATCGACGCCATGGTGGATGATATCGTGGATCGAAGTGATCCAGTATTCGAGAAGATGTTTGCTCCGCTGAAGAAAATGATCGACCAGGCGGATAGTCTAGAGGAAGTGAAAGAGAAGCTGACAGATCCCGAGTACCTGACGGCTGTCTGCAAGCAGATAGATGGAGCAGAGCTGGACGCTTATCTTCAACGTATGATGATGATTGCGGATCTTCGAGGGCGGCAATTGGAGGCGGAGCGATGAAGGAACTGCCTGCGGGCTTTGCCTTTCGGCCGGAGGTTCTAACCTTTGCGGAAGCGGTGGAGTATTTCGACGGTAAGGTGCCGGTAACTCCGGAGGAGTACAATGCCATGCTGGCTGAGTATAAGCTTCGAGCGTTTACCATGGCAGCATATACGGAAATCGAGGCAATCAGTCAAATTTATGAGGATCTGCTGGATGTGATGGAGAACGGGGGCACCATGGAGGAATTCCGGGAGCAGACCAACGAATTTTTGGAGCGAAGGGGATACGTGGGGTTGACCAGCTTTCAGGCGGACAATATTTTTCGGACCAATGTGCAGACCGCCTACCAGGTGGGCCACTATCGGCAGATGACTAAGGCCGCGGATCTACGGCCCTACTGGATGTATGTGGCGGTGGGGGACAGCCGGACCCGTCCTGAACACATGGCCATGGATGGGAGAGTGTATGATGCGGACAGTCCGGTGTGGGATACCTGGTATCCTCCCAACGGATTTCGGTGCAGGTGTACGGTGGTGACCCTCTCCAGGCGGCAGGTGGAGCAGCGGGGGTTGGTGGTGGAATCTAAAATCCCTTACGAAGCCACGGTGAACGGAAAGCGGATCCGCGTGGTGACTGATAATAACTTCGGATACAACCCGGCGACTGCCCGCTGGGATCCGGATTTGCGGGGCTGTCCGGAATCGATGAAGAAGGTCTTTGAACAGCGGATGAAGGAACAGAAGTAAAACCGAGGCTCTGTTTTTGCCTCAGAGAGTTTCAGAAACAGAAATGGGACAATGGGGCGGGACGTTTTCAAGAACGCGTGCGAACGCGTTCTGAGCAGGTTCTCGCGGGTCTGCAATAGGAGGAGTACGATGTATCAAGTCATTGTGTGCGATATTACCCCCGCTGGAGGGGAGGTCCCGATGCGGATCCGGCTGATGCCGATAGGAAAAGTACACACCCAGAAGGGAGATTTCCTGGTTGATGATGAAAGCTGTGAACGCATGAAGAACGCGTTCCGGTCCCACGGGGTAGATATCGTGATCGATTATGAGCACCAGACGCTGGATGACGTTCAGGCTCCGGCGGCCGGCTGGATCAAGGAGCTGTCTGTAGATAATGGCGCACTGATCGGGGATGTGGAATGGACCGAGAAGGCAAAGGAGTATATCCGAAACGGGGAGTATCGCTACCTGAGCCCCGTGGTTCGAGTGAACAAGAAAGACAATCGGGCGAGCGTGCTGCACAGCGTGGCACTAACCAATACGCCGGCAATCGATCATATGTTTACGATTGCAGCGAAGCTGGATATGGATGATCCGGACGTTAATCCGGAGGAAGGAGAAAAGACAATGGAGTGGAAGGAACTTGCTAAGCTGCTGGGACTGCAGGAGGACGCGTCCGAGGAGCAGGTCCGGGAGGCGCTGGGGAAGGTGCTGGAAGCGGCAAAGGGGAGCACGGCAGCGGCGGAGACGGAGGTGGTGGCCAACAAAACCATCTGTTCTCTGCTGGGAATCCCGGAGGATGCCAAGACGGAGGACGCAGCCGCGGCGATCATGGCCCTGAAGGGCGGCAGCGAAACGGTCTCCAAGGCGGAGTATCTGGCGCTGAAGGAGCGGATGGACCGGCAGGATGCAGGGGATGCGGTAATCGCAGCCATGAAAGCCGGGAAGATCTCTGCTGCACAAAGAGAGTGGGCCATGGAATACGCCCTGAAGGATCCGAAAGGGTTTGACAATTTTGTTGAGAAGGCCCCGGCGGTGGTGCCCATGGGAGAGCTCCAATTTGAGACGGATCGGAGAAAGCCCCAGCAGACCGACGAGACCACCCTGGCCGTCTGCAAGATGCTGGGCCTGGGAAAAGAGGATATCGAGAAGTACGGAAAGGATGAGAAATAATGGGACTGACAGCGGCGAGAAACACAACGGAAGTGGGCCACGGCGGCAGGATGCTCTATCTGCCGGTAGCGGCGGGAGTGAAGATCTATGATGGAGCGCTGGTGGCTGTCAATGCGACCGGATACGTGGAACCGGCGTCGGCCAAGAACGGCCTCAAAGCAGCCGGCCGGGCGGAGAACCTGGCCGACAACACCAATGGAGCAGATGGAGACATCTCCGTCAATGTGCTGAGAGGCGTGTTTGTCTGGGAAAATGATACCGCGGCAGATGGAGCGGTGGATCAGGCAGATGTGCTGTCGGAGTGCTACATGTTGGACGACTGCACAGTAACCATGACCGCTACGGTAGGAGCCGGGGAGAATGCTCCGGCGAATTCCGTAGCAGGCAAAGTGCTGGGTCTGGATCCGGCGGGAGTGATTGTGGAGACGCTGTAGGCGTCAGAAGGGAGACAATAAGATGATCGTAAATCAAGAGGCGCTGGCCGGACTGTATACCGGCTTCAAAACAGTTTTTAACAAGGCTTACGGGGAGGTGCAGCCGATCTGGACCAAGGTAGCCACCAAGGTCCCCTCCTCCACCAGGGAGGAGGATTACAAATGGCTGGGCAGTTTTCCCGGAATGCGAGAGTGGATTGGAGAGCGACAGCTGAAGAACCTGTCCGCCGCCAGCTACGTGATCCGGAACAAGTCCTTCGAGAGCACGGTTTCCGTGCCGCGCGAGGACATTGAGGACGACACGATTGGAATTTACCAGCCGATGGTCCAGGAGATGGCCCAAGCCGCCTCCGCCCATCCGGATGAGCTGATCTTTACGCTGTTGAAGAAAGGCTTCGTGGAGAAGTGTTACGATGGGAAACCGTTCTTCGCCGCAGACCACCCGGTAGGGAAGCTGAAGGTGAGCAACAAGGGAACAGCGGCGCTGTCCGTGGAGAGCTATGGGGCCGCCAGGACGGTGATCCTGAGCATGAAGGATGAGAATGGGAAGAGCCTGAACCTGGTTCCCAACCTGCTGGTGGTGCCGCCGGCGCTGGAGGGCATGGGACTGCGGATCCTCCAGTCGGAACAGATCGATAGCAGCACCAACATCTACAAAGGAACGGCGGAGCTGCTGGTGGTGCCGGAGCTGGCCGGGGAAGATACCGCTTGGTACCTGCTCTGCACTACCCGCCCCCTGAAGCCGTTGATCTACCAGGAGCGCAAGGCCCCGAAATTCGAGGCGCTGACCAACCCCCAGGCCGAAAACGTGTTTATGACCAAGAACTACCTGTACGGCGTAGATGACCGCTGCAATGTGGGCTATGGGTTCTGGCAGATGGCCTATGGCTCCACCGGGAAGTAGGCGGCGGGATGTACTGCACGGAACCGGAAGTCCTGGATATGATCAAGGACGACATGATAAACAGCATTCTGGGGGATGGGTACATAGAGGATCTGGAGGAGCGCCGGGACAGGATCCTGCCGCTGGTGACGGCGGCCATCGGGGACGCCTGTGCGGAGATCGACGGCTACCTGGCCAAGCGCTATCCGGTGCCCATGGTCCCCACGCCAGGCGTGATATCTAAGTTTGCCAAGGATATGGCGGTGTACAATCTTGTATCGCGCCGGGGCTTAGACGAGGATGAACGTGAGAAAAACTACCTGACCCGTTACAATGCCGCTGTGAAGTTTTTTACCCTGGTGGCGGAGGGGAAGGTGGACATCGGGACTGGCGGCCTGGACGGCGGTGGAGGATCCTCCGCCTCCGGCTTCAAAATGAGCAGTCCTCCCCGAATTTTTTCCCGCGACAAGCTGCAGGGGATGTGATTGAATGGCAGACGGAATAAAGCTGGAGGGGGATGTGGATCGGCTGGCCCGGCAGCTCCGGCGGCTGAGCGAGTTTGATAAATCCGCCGTGATGGAGGCCCTAGCCCAGGCGCTGCGAGAATCCACTGTAGAGAGGTTCCGGACCCAGACCGGGCCGGACGGCCGTCGCTGGCCGGATTCCCGGCGCGTGCGGGAGATCGGAGGATCCACTCTTACGGACACGGCAAACCTCCGCAACTCGATCCGGAGTATGGCGGGATCCTCTAGCTTTGCCATCGGAACCAATGTGAAGTACGCTAGGACCCACCAGTTTGGGGATCAGGGCCGGGTGATCCGCCCCAAGAAGCGGAAGTGTCTTCGGTTCCGGATCGGGAACCAGTGGATCACAGCAAAAAAAGTAACGGTGGATATCCCTGCCCGGCCGTTTCTGGGAGTGTCGAATGAGGACATGGAAGAGATCCGGGGAACGTTGGAAGATACGCTGATGGAAAGGTAGTGAGCAAATGTACTTTGTAGAGTGTCGGCAGTATCTGATTGAGCATTTGAAGGCGGCAGGAATGCGCGGGCGGATCTATACCAAGGACAAAGATGTTCGCCAAAGCAGTGAAAGTCACAAAGGAGCGGTAATCTCCGAGACAGAAACCTTCGAG